>SBBH01000154.1 GCA_005239795.1 Planctomycetales bacterium | reverse complement strand
GTCGTAGCGCAGCCCGCCGACGTGGATCGTCACCCGGTCGGCCTCCCGCTCGAGCGCCCGGCAGGTGGAGAACGCCGTTCGCTACGCCCTCCGCCGGGCGCTCGAGCGGGAGGCCGACCGGGTGACGATCCACGTCGGCGGGCTGCGCTACGACCCCGGGACCGAGCCCCCGACGACGACCCCGTCGCTCGCGGCGGAGTCGGTGGATGACGGGCAGGCGGGCGATGAGGCCGACGGACCCCGTGAGGCCGGCGGCGACGCGGGCGATGCGGCCTGATGGCTCGGCGGTCATGTGACGGGGCCGGACTTCTGGCCGCGTTCCGTGCGGCGGTCGCGAACCTCGAGACGCACGTCGAGGAGGTCAACGGACTGAACGTCTTCCCGGTGCCCGACGGTGACACGGGCTCCAACATGCTGGCGACGGTGGCGGCCGCGCTCGAGGAGGCGGAGCGCATCGCCGGCCAACCGGCCGATCGCGTGGCGGGCGCGATCAGCTTCGGTGCCCTGATGGGCGCCCGGGGCAACAGCGGGGTCATCGCCAGCCAGATCTTCCGGGGCATGGCCGATGGTCTCGAGGGAAAGCGGAGGTTCAACGGGCTCGACCTGGCGCATGCCCTCGACCGCGGGACGAAGATGGCCTATGCCGCGGTGGCCAAACCGGTCGAGGGAACGATCCTGACCGTCGTCCGCGAGGCCGCCGCCGTCGCCGTCGAGACGGCGGAGCGGACCAACGACCTCGAGGCGGTTCTCGGGTCCACCGTCGACGCGGCCGAGAGGTCGGTCGCGAGGACGCCGAGCCTCCTGCCGATCCTGCGCGAGGCGGGCGTCGTCGACGCCGGAGGGCAGGGGCTCTACCGTCTCTTCCAGGGCGCGCTCCTCCATCTGCTCGGCCAGGTCGGGGCCGGCGCGGTCAGCACCCGGCGGCTGGAGGCGGCCAAGCCCTCGGCTCTCGTGGCCCACGCCGACGAGGGCTTCGGCTACGAGACAATGTTCCTGCTGTGGCCCGCGGCCGGTCTCTCGCTCGACGTGGACGCGATCCGGATGCGCCTCGAAACGATCGGTGAGTCCGTCCTGGTGGCCGGCGATCCGCGGGCGGTCAAGGGGGGGGATCTGATCGCTGACATGGCGGACTATCCGAGCAACTGGAGGCCTGTGGGGCCCCAGTCGAACACCGGTTTCAATGCTTTGCATGAAGGGTTGATGTTCGAATCGCTTCTCTCTCTGCACCCGACGACGCTCGAATTCATTCCCAGCCTGGCGACGCACTGGAAAAAATCCGCGGACGGCCTGACCTACAGCTTCCGAATCAATCCGAACGCCCGTTGGGCCGATGGGTCGCCGGTCACGAGCGACGACGTCATCGCCACCCATGATCTTTTGGTGGACGACACGCTGGCCGAGCCTGCCTCGAAGATCTTGTATGAGAGGTACAGCCGGCCTGTCGCCGAGAGTCCCTATCTTGTGACGGTGACGGTCTTGAAGAAGCATTGGCGCAATTTCCTGACTTTTTCTGCCGGGACATCCATCTTTCCCGCGAAGGTCCTGAAGTCGTTCCCGAATGCCGAGGCATGGGTCAGGGCGCACAACACCAAGTTCATGATGGGCTCAGGTCCCTACGAGGGGCGCGTCGAAGATCAACTCGAGGGGAAGTCGATGACGGTGCGCCGGCGCCCCGGCTACTGGGCCGAAAAGGGGCGCGCCAATGTGGGCCTTCATAATTTCGACAAGATCACGCATCTTGTGATTAACGACGAGGCGATGGCGTTCGAGCGGTTCAAGAAGGGAGAGCTCACCTGTTTCGTGGTTGCGACCGCCCGGCGCTGGGTCGCGGAGATGACCCCCGACAAGGTGCCGGAGATCAAGAGGAACCTCATTCGCAAGGTGAAGATCTTCAATGAACAGCCTTTGGGGTTTCAGGGGATCGGGTTGAACATGAACGTTCCCCCGTATGACGACCTTCGCGTGCGCAAGGCCTTGGCCCTGCTTCTCGACCGCAAGACCATGCTCGAGAAGCTGATGTACAACCAGTACCTGCCGACCCGCTCGTATTTTTCCGCCGGCCCGTACGAGAATCCCGACAATCCCCGCAATGACTACGATCCTCGGGCCGCCCTCGCGCTTTTGGCGGAGGCGGGATGGAAGAGCCGAAACAGTGCCGGCCAGCTTGTCAATGATAAAGGAGAGCCTTTCAATGTCCGGATCCTCTGCGCCGGTCCGGGTCTTGAGAAGCATCTGACCTTGTACCAGGAGAGCTTGAAACAGGCAGGGATCACGGCGACGCTGGAGCTCACTCGTCCCGATGAACAATGGCAGCGCGTGTCGGAAAAGAAGTTCGAGATGGTTTTTATGTCGTGGGGGGGCTCTCTTTTTCCGGAGCCTGAGCTGAGTTTTCGGAGCACGCTGGCCAAGATCACGAACAATAACAACATCACCGGCGTCGCCGACAAGCGGATCGACGAGCTTCTGGACGCCTATGGCCTGCTGGAGATCGAGCAGATCGATGAGCGTGTGAGGATTCTCCGGGAACTCGATGGGATATTGGCCCGCCTGTACCCTTACATTCTTTTGTGGAATGCCCCCTATACGCGGATCATCCATTGGGACTGTCTGGGGTATCCCGAGAGCGGGTTGACACGCACCGGGGGAGGGGGAGGGTTCTATTCGCTCTGGTGGTGGGATCCCGAGAAGGCGAAGCGCCTGGAAGAGGCCAAACGCAATCCCTCGATCACCCTGCCTCCGGTGCCCTCCACGATCCGTTTCTGGCAGAAGGGGAAAGATAAAGGAACGCCGCCGGCCGAATGACGTTTTTGACACCGATGTTTTCAACGCGTCGTTTTTCGAAAGGGGTTCTCGGGCGTTTTCGATTTGTCCTTTTGGGATTTGGGACTTTGGATTTGTTTGGGATTTTCCGCCTACGCTCACTTTGTTCGCTACGGCGGATCCGCCGAAAGTCACGAAGTGACTGGAGGCGGAGGAATTTTAAGTTTGGAGTTTTCTTCTAGCGTATGTGGCAGTACTTCACGCGGCGATTCCTGCTCGCGATCCTAACGTTTCTCTGTTCTACGTTTGTGATCTTCGCGGTGATCCAGTGGGCTCCCGGCGGCCCCGTGGAGCAGGCGATCCTTCAGATCAAGATGGCCGCCATGTCCGGCGAAGGGGGGCCGGGGATGGCGATCGGCTTGGGCCAGGACGTGCAGATTTCCGAGAAGGCGATTGAGTCCCTCAAGAAATACTACAAGCTCGACAGACCCTGGCCGATCCGCTACGTCCATTGGCTGTTGGCTTTCCTGACGTTCGACTGGGGAGATTCCTACAAGCTGGAGAAGCCCGTCATCGATCTCATTACGGGGCGCTTCTACATCTCGGTCTACATCGGTCTCATCGGATTTTTCTTAGGGTACGCCGTCTGCATTCCTCTGGGAATCGCAAAGGCGGTCCGGCATGGTTCCTCCTTCGATCTTGTGACGAGCGCCCTCGTGTTCGCGGGGTACGCTCTTCCGGGGCTCGCCGTGGGGCAGCTGCTCCTTTTTTATCTGGGAGGGCAATTGGATCTCTTTCCCTTGGCGGGGTTCCGCCCGGCCGATTGGGAGAATTTGAATTGGTGGGAAAAGGTCAAAGGCCAGCTGCATCATACGACCCTTCCGATTCTGACTTATGCCTTGGGGGCTTTTGCGACGCTCACGATCCTCACCAAGAATTCCCTCATGGAAAACCTGGGGCAGGATTATGTCCGGACAGCCTTCGCCAAGGGGCTTTCCGAAAAACGCGTCATCGTCTGGCACGCGATGCGCAATTCCTTGATCCCGCTGGCGACAGGTCTGGGGCATAGCCTCAGCCTGATCCTGGCCGGTTCGTTTCTGATTGAGCAGATTTTCAGCATTAACGGCATGGGAAAGTTGGGCTACGAGGCGATCCTCAACAAGGACCAGAACATCGTGATGGGGATCATGGGGTTGGGGGTGATCCTCCAGCTGTTCGGGAACATGATGCAGGATCTCTTGTACTGCGTTTTTGATCCGAGGATCCGGTTCCGATAGTGGAAAAATGGAATTCACGATGAAACAGCCGGCGGGTTCCGTTTCGATCTTCAGGAAGCGCCTCCGAAAATTCCGGTCCATGAAGAGGGGGTATTACAGTTTCTTGGCGCTGGCGGTCACTTATCTTGGAAGTTTTCTTCTGCCGTTCCTGATGAATTCGAAGGGGCTTGTCGTAAGGTATGATGGAGAGTATTACTTTCCCATCTCCCGTTTCTATGAGGGGCGTTTCTTCGGTCAGAACGGCAATTTTGGCGAGGCGAACTACCGGCTTCTGGCGGCGCGCCTGGCCGCCGAGAACAAGGGGGACTGGGTCCTCTTGCCCCTTGTTCCGTACAACACGACGGAATCAGCCGACGACATCGAGGAAAACAGGATCCGCGCCGCCTACAAAAAAGGAGATTTCTCCTGGGACTCAGGGGCAAAGCCGGCCGAAGATCCGGCCTACGCCGGCGATGAGGATCTCTACCAGGGCGATGATGAGGTCGGGATCATGGGAGATGAGGCGGCCGGGCTTATCCAAGCCCCCCCCTATCCCCCTTCCGCGCATCACTGGCTCGGGACTGACAACCGCGGCCGCGATCTCCTGGTGCGCCTCGCCTACGGCTACAACGTGTCGATGACTTTCGCCCTTTTGCTTCTCGCGACCACCTATGCGGTGGGGATCGCGGTGGGGGGAATCATCGGTTTTTATGGCGGCAAGATCGACCTTTTGGGGCAGCGCGTGATCGAGATCTGGCAGACGATCCCGTTTCTCTACACGGTCATGATCCTGAGCGCAGCCCTGAGCGACCAGATGCCATACCGGCCGGATCTGGCGAGCATCCTCCAGCCGCGCTTCATCCTTTTGATCGTCGTCATGGCGGTCTTCGGTTGGATGGGGATCACCTACTACGTGCGCGGCGAGTTCCTGCGTGAGAAGGCGCGCGATTACGTCTCGGCGGCCGTGGCGTGCGGGACGCGCGACAGGACGATCATCTTCAAGCACATCCTCCCGAACGCCCTGACGCCGATCGTCACCTTCACACCGTTTGTCCTGGTTTCCGACATCGGGGCGCTCGTGGCGCTCGACTATCTGGGGTTTGGACTGTCGGCGCCGACACCGAGCTGGGGGGAGCTCATGCACCAGGCGCTCCCCGAGCACATTCACGACTGGTGGCTGGTGACCGCGCCGATCGCGGCGCTTTTTGTGACGTTGCTTTTGGTGGTGTTCGTCGGCGAAGCGGTGAGAGAGGCGTTTGATCCCAAGGTGCATAGCAGGCTGAGGTAGTCATGAGCTATGAGCTGTGAGAAGAAACAGACAGACGTGGTGCATGGCCCATGGCCCATGGCCCATGGCAAAGATGATGCTCTTTTGACAATCCGTGGTCTTCGGACACGCTTCCGCACAGAGCGCGGGCACGCGGTCGCCGTCGACGGCGTCGATCTGGCGATCCGCCAGGGAGAGATCCTGGGGCTGGTGGGGGAGTCGGGGTCCGGCAAGAGCGTGCTGGCGCTTTCCGCGATGAGACTGATCCCCAATCCGCCGGGGGAGATTGTCGAGGGGGAGATCCGCTTCCAGGGAAGATCGCTTCTCGATCTCTCCTGGCCGGAGATGCGCGCCGTGCGCGGCCGGGAAATCGCCATGATCTTCCAGGAGCCGATGACCTCCCTGAACCCCGTCTACACGATCGGGTTCCAGGTGATGGAAGTCATCGAACAGCATGAGTCCGTCGGCAAACAGGAGGCTTTCGAGCGCGCGGTGAAGCTGTTGGCGGAGGTGGGGATCCCCGACGCCGCGCGGCGGATGGAGGACTATCCCCATCAGTTCTCAGGGGGCATGCGCCAACGCGTGATGATCGCGATGGCCTTGGCCTGTTCCCCGAGTCTCTTGATCGCCGACGAGCCGACGACGGCCCTCGACGTCACGATCCAGGCGCAGATTCTGGAGCTGATGCTCGCAGTCAAGGCGAGACGTCCCGAGGCGGCGATCCTTCTCATCACGCACGATCTGGCCGTGGTGGCGGAAACCTGCCATCGTGTCGCCGTCATGTACGGGGGAAAGATCCAGGAGGTGGCCCCCGTGCGGGATCTTTTCCGGGATCCCTGCCATCCTTATACGAAGGGACTCATCGGCTCGATCCCGCGGCCGGATCTGGGCCGGCAGAAGCGCCTCACGACCATCCCGGGGACGGTTCCCAACATCCACGACTTCCCTCCCGGGTGCCGCTTCTCGAACCGGTGCGCCTACGTCGAGCCCCGTTGCCGCGAGCGCGAGCCGGAGCTGACCGAGGTCGCGCCGGGGCATCTCGTCCGGTGCTTCCCAGCGGCGGAAGGGAAACGCTTCTCATGACGAGCCCGCTGGGCGCTCATCCGTCCGCGACCCCGCGCGCAGCCAACGGTCCGCTCCTTGAGGTTCGGGACCTCAAAGTCCGCTTTCCCGTCTACGGCGGGATTCTCCGCAGGAAGGTCGCCGAGGTGAATGCGGTCGACGGCGTCTCGTTCGCGCTGACGCGGGGCGAAACCCTAGGTCTTGTGGGGGAGTCGGGGTGCGGCAAGTCCACGACAGGGAAGGCCGTGATCGGCCTTTACAAGGCGACAGGGGTCGACGCCCATATGGAGGGGCAGGTTCTCCTCGGCGATGGGGGAAAGGAAGCGGCCGATTTGATGTCCCTTTCAAAGGATGAGATGCGCCCCTACCGCCGCCAGGTCCAGATGATCTTCCAGGATCCCTATTCCTCCTTGAATCCCCGCCTCACCGTCGGGCAGATCGTGGAGGAGCCCCTGGCTAATTTCATGGACTTTTCACGCAAGAACCGCCAGGACCGCGTGAAGGAGCTTTTGGCACGGGTGGGGCTCGACGCCGAGCAGTCGACGCGCTATCCGCACGAGTTTTCGGGGGGACAGCGCCAGCGGATCGGGATCGCGAGGGCCCTGGCCACAAATCCCCAGGTCATCATCGCCGACGAGCCGGTCAGCGCCCTTGACGTCTCGGTCCGCTCGCAGGTCATCAACCTGATGCAGGACCTGCAGGAGGAGTTCGGGATCTCGTATCTTTTTATTGCGCACGACCTTTCGGTGGTGGAGCACATCTCCACGCGCGTGGCCGTCATGTACCTCGGGAACATCGTCGAGATCGGCTCAGCCGACGCGATCGCGCGCAGGCCCCTCCATCCCTACACGAAGGCCCTGATGTCGGCGGCGCCTCTTCCCGACCCCGAGCGCAAGCGTCCCGACCGGATCATCTTGAAGGGGGACATCCCCACGCCGATGGCCAAGCCCTCCGGGTGCGGTTTCAGGACGCGCTGTCCGATCGCCCAGCCTTCCTGCTCCGAGGATGTCCCGACCCTGGTCGAGAAAGACGGCCGGCTTGTCGCCTGTCCTTGGGTGTAGCGATGGGGAACGCACGCACGATCCTGGCCGTTGGGGTTCTGGTCCTGGCTTTCGGGGGAGCGGCGGGCGAAGCGGGAAAAGACGCCTTTCCCGTTTTCCCGGACGAGGACCGTGACGCGGACCCCAGCGTCCCGGCGGAGCAGGGGGGGAAGGGGTTCGGCCGGATCGCCGCTTCTCTCGGGTGGCGCACGAGCGTCTCCTTTGATCTCATCGGAGACCCGCGCGCCAAAAAGGGGGGTGAGCTTGTCTCTGCCATCGCGAATTACCCGACGAGCTTCAGGCCGCATGGGCCCTACTGTAATTTCAACTACGTTGATTTCGCGTTCGAGCCTCTTTTCCAGCGGCATCCCAATACCTTTGAACTCATCCCGTGCCTGGCGACACATTGGAAAGAGTCCGAGGACGGGCTTCGGTTTAGCATCCGGCTCAACCCCAACGCCAAATGGGCGGATGGAAGCCCTGTCACTTCTGAAGATGTCCTGGCCACTTTCGATCTCCTGGCGGACGACACTCTGCTGACCCCTTGGGCGACGGGGTGGGTCAAACGGTTCGACCGGCCGCAGGCCCAGAGCAAGTACATCGTGACAGTAGAGGCGCGCGAGCGCTCGCCGCGCAACGATACCATCCTGTTGCTTCAAATCCTCCCCGCCCGGGAGCTGCGTCCTTATCGGACCGCCGGGGAGTGGATCGAGGCCACGAAGCTTCCCCATATCGTCATGGGATCCGGACCGTATGAGGCCCTCCTGGCGGATCAGGTGGAGGGACGCTCGATGACGCTCCGTCGCAGGCCCGGCTATTGGGCGGCCGACGCCCGCGCCAACGTGGGGCTCCACAATTTTGATCGTCTGACATGGCTTGTGACGGGCAATGACGAAGCGATCACCTACGAGCGTTTCAAGAAGGGAGAGCTCACCTCTCTTGCGGTCGATGATCATCGCCGATGGGCTGTCGAGGCGACGGCGAAAGGGAGCGAACTCATCAGGCGAGGCCTCGTTTGTCGGGTGGAGATCTATAAGGAGAGGTTTTTTCAGTTTTATGGGATCGCCTTGAACATGAAGCGGGCCCCTTTGGATGCTCTCGGCGTCCGGCAGGCGTTGGCCCTCCTGTTGGATCGAAAGACGATCATCCGCAACTTGATGCATGGTCAGTGCGTCCCGCTCTATTCATATTGGCAGAGGGAGCCTTTCGCCAACCCCGCCAACCCGCGCAACGACTTCGATCCCCAGGCGGCCTTGAAGCTTCTGGGGGAGGCGGGGTGGAAGCGGGACGTCAAGACCGGTTTTCTGGTGGACGCCCGGGGGGAGCCCCTGCAGCTCAAGGTGTCCTATACGGACCCTGCCGAGGAGAAATTTCTGACGGTTTATCAGGAGGGGCTCCGCCAGGCGGGGATCACGCTGACGTTGGATTTCCGAGGCGACGCGGAGATGTACGACGCCGCAAGAGAAGGGCGTTTCCAGATGTACTGCACAAGGATGGGCGCGCTGCCCTGGCCGTCGCCATGGCTGTTCCGGAGTCGAGATCCCGGTGTTTCGCAATCAGACAACTATTCCGGCCTTTCCGACCACCGCATCGACACACTCATTGACGCCTATCAACGATTGAGGATCGGGGATTACGAGGAACGGGGTCCGATTCTGCGCGAGATCGACCATCTTGCCGCGAATCAATACCCTTACATTCTTCTTTGGGACGCTCCCACCACGCGCCTGATCCATTGGAACTGCCTTGAGAGACCCGAATTCGGCTTCACGAAGTCAGGGCTCGTACATCATGAGATCCAACGTCTCTGGTGGCACGATCCTGAAAAAGCCCGGGCGCTTGAGGCCGCTAAAAAAGATCCCTCGGTCGTCCTGCCCACGGGGCCAACCTACCTTCGCCATTGGTCCAAAGAGCGGGACTAAGCGCTCGGAGCTCAATGAGAAATGGGGCCCGATCGGCGCTGGCCGAATTCATGTGTGCGAAAATCCGGAATAAGCCGATGATGAGAGAAATTCCGGAGGGTCGCTGCGGTGCGCGCGCTTCTCAAGATAAAGAAAAACAGGAACATCACCCTGCCGCTGTGGGTCATCCGTCGATTCGGCGTCCGTCCGGGGGATTTCGTGCGTCTTGAAGAGACGAAGAGGGGGATCGTCCTGAAGCCAGTGAAGCTCGTCAATCCCTCCCCAGGCCTATTTCTGGACTTCCGCGTGGCAGGAGGGGGAACGGGAGGCCCAGGGGGATATCCGCAAGGGGCGCCTCAAGAAGTTCAAGAAAACGAGGGATTTGATCAAGGATTTGCGTTCGTGAAGGCGGTGTTCCGCCAACCGTAGCGTTTCTGGATTACGGCGCTTCGAATGCGCAGGCTTTTTCGAGGTGGTCGGCGAGGCCGGCGATCGGGACGCGGATCTGTTGCATCGAGTCGCGTTCGCGCACGGTGACGGTCTGGTCTTTCAAGGTGTCGGAGTCCACCGTGACGCAAAAAGGGGTCCCCGCCTCATCCATACGGCGGTAGCGCCGCCCCACGGCGCCGGTGTCGTCGTAAAAAATCTTGAAGCGCTTACGCAGGTCCGCCGCGATCTTTTGAGCGATCTCGGGCATCCCATCGCGGTTCACCAGAGGAAAGACCGCCGCTTTGATGGGGGCGATGGTGGGGTGCAGACGTAAAACCGTCCGCTTGTCCCCCGGCTTCACCTCTTCCTCGGCGTAGCTGTTCACAAGCGCTGTCAGGGCTAGGCGGTCTGCGCCGACCGAGGTCTCGATGATGTAGGGGACAAAACGCTCTTTCGCGGCGTCGTCGAAATAGGACAGGTCTTTCCCGGAATATTCCATATGGCGCTTCAGGTCGAAGTCGGTCCGGTCGTGGATCCCTTCGATTTCCTGCCAGCCGAAGGGGAATTTAAACTCGATGTCGACGGCGGCCTTGGCGTAGTGGGCGAGCTCCTGGGGACCATGCGGGTGGAAACGGAGCCGGTCAGCGGAAAGTCCCAGCGCCTTATGCCAATCGATCCGCGCGTCGCGCCATCGCTCGAACCACTCCATGTCGGTGCCGGGCTTCACGAAGAATTGCATCTCCATCTGCTCGAACTCCCGGGAGCGGAAGATGAAATTCCCGGGGGAGATCTCGTTCCGGAACGCCTTCCCGATTTGCGCGATCCCGAACGGGATTTTTTGGCGCGCGGGGGCCTGGACGTTCAGGAAATTGACGTAGATCCCCTGGGCGGTCTCGGGGCGCAGGTAGCAGACGGCGCCGGCGTCCTCCACGGGGCCGATATGCGTTTTGAACATCAGGTTGAATTTCCGCGGCTCCATGAGCCCCCCGCCGCACTGGCCGGGGGACTTCGAGGGCTTTTGGGGACAGCGCGCCTGGTCCAGCTGGTCCGCGCGGAACCGTCCCTTGCAGGTCTTGCAATCGACCAGGGGGTCCGTGAAGTTCTCGACATGCCCGGAGGCCTCCCAGACCTTCGGGTGCATCAGGATCGCGGCGTCTAGCCCCTCGATGTCGTCGCGCCATTGGGTCATCGTCTGCCACCAGAGGCGCTTCAGGTTGTTTTTGAGCTCGACACCGAGGGGGCCGTAGTCCCAGCAGGCGTTCATGCCGCCGTAGATTTCGCTCGACTGGAAGATATAGCCGCGGCGCTTCGCGAGCGAGACAAGCGCGTCCATCGTCTTGGCCGCGCCGGCGGGCGTCGGGGTGGAGGGATCAGTTGGAGGCGTAGGTACCACTGGAAGTCTTGAAGTAGTCGACGATCGCGTCGGCGATGGCGTGGGCGACGCGCTTACGATACTCGGGGTCGCGCAGTTTTGCTTCCTCTTCGATGTCGCTCAGGTAGCCGACCTCGACCAAGACCGCCGGGCAATGGGTGTGGCGCAGGACCGCCAGTCCCCTGCGGTCCTGGCGGATGCCGTTTGAGCAGCACCAGGTCTGATCGATCACCGTGTCATGGACGGCGCGGGCCAGTTGAAGACTTTTCTGGACAGTTTCGAGGATGATGGTCGGGGCGGGAGCGCCCGGATTCCCCTTGGCCGCCTCGAGGCGTTGGGCATAGGTGGGATAGTAGACCTCGAGGCCGTTGATCGGCCTTGAGTCGGGGTTCTTCGCATTGGCATGGATGCTTACGAAGAGGTCGGCCCCTCGCCGGTTGGCCAACTCGGCGCGGTCCTGGAGCTCAATGAAACGGTCGGAGTCGCGCGTCAGGATCACCTCGCATCCGGATTGCCTCAGGAGATCAGCGGCTAGCGTCGTGATGTCGAGGACAACAGTCTTTTCGTTCGTGCCGCGCGCCCCGCGCGCGCCGGTGTCCCTGCCGCCGTGGCCAGCGTCCAGGACCACGGCGAGCCCCTGGAGGCTCGGCGCAGTTTCAGGGGGGATGTCGGCCCCGACGCGCGCGCGGATCCGCTCGGCCAACGTGAACGGGATCAGCGGAACCCCGGCCGCGTCGTCGATCGGCGCGTCAAGCTGGACGAACTCGCCGTCCATCCAGGCCATCGCGAGCCCCGGATAGACGCGGATCTCGTGCCCTCCGCCGGTCAGGCGCCAGTATTTGGGGGTCTGGTCGGCATGCATATGCAGGCCCCGCCCCAGCTCCGTGATCGGGACGGCATCCGGCTCCATCACCACCGGCTGCCAGTCTTCGGGAGAGCGGGCGCACCCAGCGGCGAACAGCGCCAGGAGAACGGCCGAACGTAGGGGGGATGTCTTCATGGTTCTTGCGATGCCCGCATTATACGGTCCGACGCGGCGTGCGCTTGGCCTAAGACACCCGGAATTTCATCGTGTGGCTGACGCAATCCAGTTCAGATATCGGCCCGAACCGCCCGAAACTGTGGCGAAGATGACCTCGGGCAGGACGTAGGGGTGGATTTTTTGGATCCGTTTCTCGAGCGCCTTGGCGCGCGCGCGCGTCGTTTTGATCAGGAGAAGATATTCCGGGTCGTCGTAGAGTTTTCCCTGCCATCGGTAGACGGAGCGGATCGGGCCGATCTGGTTCACGCAGGCGGCGAGTTTTTGCTCCACGAGGTCCCGGGCGATGCGCCGAGCGGTCTTACGGTCGGGGACGGTGGAGAGTACGATGAGAGCCTTGGGGGCAGACATGACGGTTCAGGATAAACACCAAACATCGAGCACTAAACACCAAATAAGCATCAATCACCAAACGGATCAAACATCAAACAGTGACAAAGACAGAGCGGCGCCCCTCCTCGTAGCTTCAGGTTTTTGTTATCTGTTTTCGTTTGATATTTTGCTGTTTGGTTATAGGAGTTTATTTGGTGTTTGCGATTTGGTGTTTGGTGTTTTCCCATGATTGAGGGGGAATTCGATTTTCTGCGCTGGATACGGCGTCGCGCCGGAGGCGCCCGCGGGTGTGTCCTCGTTGGCCCGGGGGACGATGCGGCGGTAGTGCGCCTGGGGGGGGCCGATGTCGTGATCCATGTCGACAACACCGTCGAGGGGATCCACTACGCGCGCGGGACCCCCTGGCGCGCTGTCGGCGCCAAATCGGTTATGCGGTGCGCGAGCGACATCGCCGCGATGGGATGCCGCCCTGTGGCGGCCTTGGCGGGGGCGGTCCTACCGCGCCACCTGGAGCAGAGGGATCGGCGCGCAATCGTCGCCGGGATGCTCGCCGCCTGCCGCGCGGCAGGGATCTCACTTGTGGGGGGGGACCTGACGGCAGGAACGGGAAAAGGGCCGACGGTGCTGAGCGTAACCGTTGTCGGCGAGACGCCGCCCGGCCGGAAGCCGGTCCTCCGCTCGGGGGCGAAGCCCGGCGACCTCGTGGTGGTGACGGGGCGCCTGGGAGGCTCGATCCTGGGGCGGCACTTACGCGTGCGGCCCCGGATCCGGGAGGTGCTCGCGCTTCAAAAGGCCCTCACCCTTCATGCAATGATCGACGTCTCCGACGGCTTGGCGGCGGATCTCGGTCACATTTTAGACGAGAGCGGTGTCGGCGTGCGTATCGAGGCGGCCTCGGTTCCGATACACCCGGACGCGGTGAAACTTGCCTGCCGGACCGGAAGGAAGCCGCTCACGCATGCGCTCGAAGACGGCGAAGATTACGAGTTAATCTTCACCTTTCCGATCGGACAGGCGCGCCGTCTTCCGGCGCTCGTCCGGCGCCTGCGCTGTCCTCTCTCTGTGATCGGCCGGATCCAGACACGGGGGCGTGTGCTGGTGGGCGGCAATGGCGAGCGGACCCCTTTTTTCGCGAAAGGGTTCGCGCATCGTTGGCGCTGAGCCTCTGTCCGGGCACTGTTGTTTTAGCTGTTTCAAAAATGTTGTTTTGGCCGTGGTCCGACGGCCGCTTGATCTGTTTAATACGGGACTCTTTCGGACCGCGACGGCATCGTGCTGTCTGGAAAACGTCAGAGATGAGGATAAGGAGATCGAAAATGAGTCAGAGATTACTGGGTGTATGGACAGGGTGGGGGGGTCCCCGAGAGTACCCCCCATCCCGACCTTCTCCCTCAAGGGGGGAAGGAGTTCTTGGCGAGGCTTTTCAACAGAGCGGGATTGGCTCTAAAGGGAAACATGCGGACTTGTTGTCGGGACACGACGTCGATACTCTTTCCCCAGTGTTGGCGCGGTTGACAAGCATCCTTCTCCTAGGGCTTTTCGTTTTTTTTTTCGTCCTCGGTTTTTTCCGACGATGAAAAACCTCCCCTTCCTTTCGTAGCGGATGTCGACCGCCAGCCTCTCTTGGCTCAGGTCGAGCGCCTCTCGGAACTTCTGGCGTTCTTCGGCGATCCCTTAGAGGTCCAGACGCTTGCGCTTCTTGAAAAGGCACGCGCCTGCGAGGAGCCGGAGCAGGCAGTCCGCATGGTCCAGGAGGCGCTTGATCCCCTCTGCCTCGTGATGGTCCAGATCAACCCCGAGTCGCGCGTAAAAGTCTTGGCGGGGCCGGCCCCGAAAGAGCTCGTGGAGCAGGGATGGCGGACCTTCCTCGTGAAGGTGCAGAACGAAGCGGGGGTGACCGCCTCGTTGGGCGTGGAAAGCCCCCAGGGGCTTCCGCTCCCCTTCGCCAAACAGGAGAAGCTGGACGACCGGTGGCTGAAGGCGGAGATGAGCGCGCCGCGTCCCCTGGTGCCCGAGTTGAGCGGCCTGGCGCTTGAGTACCGCTTGATTTCACTCTACAGCCGCGACGCCGGGGCGCGCCAGGCGGCGCTGGCATTTCATGTGGGGCCGGGAACGCGCGACATCGGTTTTCGCGACCGCGTCGATCTGCTCTTCACCTGTCGGCCGGCGGTCCCTGTGGCCTTCCGTGTGCTGGACCATGACGGCTCACCGACGACCGCCTGCTTCACGATCCGCGACGCGGCCGGCCGCGTCTATCCCCCCCAGTCGAAGCGCCTGGCCCCCGATTTCTTTTTCCATCCCCAGATCTATAGGGGGGACGGCGAGACGGTGAGCTTGCCGCCGGGGGAGTACACGATCGCCGCCACACGGGGACCCGAATACCTGGAGGAGATCAAGAAGGTGGCGGTGACGGGCCAGATGCCTCCTATCGAATTTAAGCTGGCGCGCTGGATCGATCCCGCGACCAAGGGGTGGTGGTCGGGGGACCATCACATACATGCCGCCGGATGCTCGCACTACCACGAGCCGACGCAGGGGGTTTCTCCCGCCGACATGATGCGACACTGCCTGGGGGAGGATCTCAAAATCGGGAACGTCCTGACCTGGGGGCCCTGTTTCGATTTCCAGAAGCGATTTTTCACCGGGGCGGTCGACGAACGTTCAAAGTATCCCTACCTCATGCGCTACGACATCGAGGTTTCCGGTTTCGGCTCGCACAAGTCGGGGCACCTGTGCCTCCTGAACCTGAAGGAGCAGATCTATCCCGGGGGGGACTCCTCGCGACATTGGCCGACCCTGTGCCTGAACACCCTGAAATGGGCTAAGAAGCAGGGGGCTGTCTGCGGCTTTCCGCACACGGGGTGGGGGTTGGCGGTCGAGTCGCGCGATCTCCCGAATTTCGACATCCCCCCTTATAACGGGATCGGCGCCAACGAATATATCGTCGACGTCGCGCACGAGGTTCCGGGCCCCGACGGGAAACCGGTCCCGGCGGTGGATTTTATTTCGGCGCTTGACACCCCCCCCTTGTGGGAGCTCAACATCTGGTATCACACCTTGAATTGCGGTTTTAAGACGCGCCTCTCCGGCGAGACCGATTTCCCCTGCATCTACGACGAGCGGGTCGGTATGGGGCGCTCGTACGTCAAGGTTGATGGCCGGCTCGATTACGCCCCCTGGTGTGAGGGGATACGGCAGGGGAGGAGCTATGTCTCGGACGGCCGGAGCCACCTGATGGGGTTTGCTGTCGACGGTCTTCCCGTGGGCGAGAAAGGGAGCGAGCTGGCGCTTTCCGGCGGGGGGCCGAGGACGGTCCGCGTCAGCGCGCAGGCGGCCGCGCGCCTGTATGAAAAGAGGCCCGCCACGCTCGGCGCCATGATTCAGGAGGGGGAGGAGCATCACCGCAGGGCGGAGAAGACTCCCGGATTCGGAAGCACCATGGCACCCGGCAAGCCATTTTGGCACTTGGAGCGGGCCCGCATCGGGACCGGCCGGAAGGTCCCTGTCGAGGTGATCGTGAACGGTGTTCCCGTCGCCCGGAAAGAGATCCTGGCCGACGGCTCGGTGCAGGATCTGGCCTTCGACGTGAAGATCGACAAGAGCAGTTGGATCGCGCTCCGGATTTTTCCCTCCTCGCACACGAACCCTGTATTTGTGACTGTGGATGCCAAACCGATCCGCGTCAGCCGCAAGAGCGCCGAGTGGTGTTTGAACGGCGTCGACCGGTGCTGGATGCAGAAGAAAAAATTCATCAGTGCAAGGGAGATGAAGGAGGCCGTGGCGGCCTATGAACATGCGCGAGAGGTTTACCGGCGGATCGCCTCCGAGTGCGCGGGGGATTAGCCCCCGGCTTGCTGTCGGGGTGTGACGCGGATACCCTCCTCGCGTGCTCGCTCAGCTTGTCAGCGCCGCCCTCGTCGGGATCGAGGCGCGCCTTCTCGAAATCGAGGTTGACCTGGGGCGGGGGCTCCCCGGGATCGTCCTGGTGGGGCTCCCCGACAAGGCGGTGAGCGAAAGCCGCGACCGCGTGAAGGCCGCGGTCACGAATTCCGGCTACGACTTCCCCAATAGGAAAATCACCGTCAATCTCGCCCCGGCGGATCTGCAGAAGGAAGGGCCCGCCTACGATCTCGTGGTCGCCCTGGGGGTCCTGGCCGCGAGCGCCCAGATCGAGATCCCAGACCCGCGGAACTGGCTCATCCTGGGGGAGTTGGCCCTGGACGGCCGGATCCGGCCTGTGGCCGGCTGTCTTCCCGCGGCGCTGGCGGCCCGGCGCCATGGGGTGAAGCGGCTCCTTGTGCCGCGCGAGAACGCCTGCGAGGCGGCCGTCGTCGAGGAGGTGACCGTGATCCCGGCGGGGACCCTGGCGGAGGCCGTGGGAGCCGTCACGGAAAAAAAGCTCCCCACGCCGGCCCTCGTCGATGTCGCGCGCCTCTTCGCCAATGAGGCGGCCGAAGAGATCGATTTCGCCGATGTCAAAGGGCAGGCCCACGCGAAACGCGCCCTCACCATCGCCGCGGCGGGGCACCACAATCTCCTCATGAGCGGCCCCCCGGGGACCGGCAAGACGATGCTCGCCCAGCGGCTCCCGTCGATCCTCCCCCCGCTGACGCTGGACGAGGCGCTCGAGACGACGCAGGTCTACAGCGTCGCCGGGTTTCTGGTTTCCGGGAACGGATCGAGCCTTGTGACACGGCGCCCTTTCCGCAGTCCCCACCATACGGTGAGCGAGGCGGGGCTCGTGGGGGGCGGTTCCAGCCCCAGGCCGGGCGAGCTGTCGCTGGCGCACCACGGCGTGCTGTTCCTGGACGAGTTTCCCGAGTTCGGAAGGCGGGTCCTCGAGACGCTGCGCCAGCCCCTCGAGGAGGGGCGCGTCACGATCGGGCGGGCCTCCGCGAGCTTGACGTTCCCGGCCAGGATCATGCTGGTGGCGGCGATGAACCCCTGTCCCTGCGGGTACGCGAGCGATCCGAAGCGTGCCTGCCGGTGCAGTCCGAGCGTGATCGAGAAGTACCGCCGGAGGATCTCGGGGCCGCTTCTGGACCGGATTGACCTGCACGTGGAGGTCGGCGCCGTTCCCTATAAGGACGTGGCCGGAGCGGCGCCGCAGGAATCCTCCGCGCTCCTCCGGGAGCGTGTGATCCGCGCGCGGCGCGTTCAGGAGGAGCGTTTTAAAGGGGAAAAGGTCCACGCCAACGCCCGGATGACGCCGCGCCAGATCAAGCGACATTGCGCCTTGGGGGAGGCCGCCGAGGCGCTCGCGCGCCAAGCCGTTTCCGAGATGAATCTCTCGGCGCGTGCCTACCACCGTCTCCTCAAGGTCTCCCGCACGATCGCCGACCTGGCAGGAGCTCGAGCGATCGCCCCGGAGCATGTGGCCGAGGCGATCCAGTACCGGGGGAAGGAGCTTGATTAATGGATCCCGTCGCCCTGTTGGGGACTCTTGCGGCGACATGCACGACGGTCGCTTTCATTCCTCAGGCGATAAAAATCTGGCGCACGCGTTCAGCGCACGACATCTCGCTCGGGATGTTCGTCCTTTCCGTTGTGGGCGTTTTCCTCTGGATGATCTATGGGTTGATCCGCCGCGATCTCCCGATGATCGTCAGCAGCGCTGTGACGCTGGTGATCGCCACATGGATTCTGGCGATGAAGCTGAAGTACAAGTAGCAGTCGTCATGTGACATGCGTCATGCGAAAAATTTTCGCATGTCTCGTGACGGCATACAGTGTTTGCTATATAGCTTGGTTCAGCGCTTTCTGGGCGGTCTGGATCGTTCCCAAGGGGATGAGCGAGACTAGGAAGGAAAACTTTGCGAAAAGGAGCGTCTCCCAGCGCATATGTCGGTCGCGCAGGTGGGCGGCCAGGCTCACCGTCAGGAGGAGGCTCGCCCAGAGGAGGAGTGTGGGGCTCGAGATGTGGGCCGCTCCGCGCAGGAGGACGTTGCCGGTGAGCCCCGCGAGGAGCCAGCCGGCGAGGACGATCTGCGCCAGGGTGTAGCACTCAAAATCGAAACGGAGGCGGATTTCGTTGCGGATCCAAGAGAGGGCGCTGCGCACCACCCGGCGCACCCGAGGGTGTGGGGCAAGCGCCTCCGCAAGAGCTTCGGCGCCGAATGGCTTGGCGAGGACCCGGTCGGACCGCCGGAGATGGGAGTTTACGGCAGCCTTTCCCGGGTCCTCGCCGGTGAGAAGCAGGATCTTCGAAGATTTTGTGTCGGGTTCTTGGGCCAGGAGCTCTCGGAACTCGCCCGGCCCCATGATGCAGAGGGAGTCATCGACGATCGTCCAGTAGGGATGTAACTGGGAGACCCTCACATATCCCTCGATCTCATTTTGGGCAACCACAACTGAGAGTGTCCCAGGCATATGCGACAATAAAAAACTCACGTAGCGCGCCATCTCAGGCGCGTAGCTCACGACGACGACAGTGTTCACTCCTCTTTAACGCGCAAACGGGATGCCAAAATGCGTCAAGTTGAGAGGATGCAATCCTTGTTGTATATGGAGGATGCATTCAATTCGTGAAGGGAGGGGGCGTCGGAGAGAGCGTTTTTGCCCTCAGACGTCAGCGAATGTGCAAATTATGCACATTCCAGATCTGTGCTATTTGTTCTCGGAAGAGGGGATCTGGATCGAGGCAAGATCGGGCTTTCCGCCCAAGGCTTGTAGGAAAGCCACGAGCGACTTGATCTGGTCGCCCGAGAGTGAGAGATCCTCCCGGAGATCGGGGTGCGTCCCCTTCGCGTAGCCGGGGGGGACGTAGGCATCGGGATCCAAGAGCGACTCGACAAGATAGTCGGCTCCCGACATCTGGTGGCCGATGACGAGGAACCGTTGGTAGGCCTTCCCTTCCGCGGCATTTCCGATCCCCGCTAGATCCGGTCCTCCGGTCCCCTTCCCTTCCGGGCCGATCTTGTGGCAGGAGGCGCATTGGGCCTTTTCGAAAAAGAGCGACTCGCCGCGGCTGACGGCGCGGAAATTATCCAAGGCGTCGCGGGCCGCCGCTTGCCGGGGGCCCGGGGCGTTTGCCACATGTTCAAGGAAGAGGACCGCCTTGCCGCGTAATTCGGTAAGCGTTTTCCAGGTCCGATCGGTCGATTCGGGATTTCTGGGGTCCCAGGCCGCGAGCGTCTCGAGCGTCTCGGCGACGCGCTTTCCGGGGACTGTCCAGATCCCCTCGAGGATGGCATCGATCGCGGCCGCCGAGGCTGGGGTTTTCTTCCGGACGGCGAGGAGCTTGTCGGTGATGGCAGGCCCTTTCTGGATGAGTTTCGCCGCCGTCTCCTCGCGCACGGCGGCGTCCAGGGAAGCAAGTTGCAGAATCATGGCGTCCAGCTCGGCTTCCTTTTCCTTGGCCGGGGCCGGGGGGGGCTTGGCGGAGGAGGGGGGCTTGGGAGGAGCGCACAGCGCCAGAAGCGGCATCAACACGAGGGCGATCTGTGCGGCTTTGTTTTTCATCCTGGCTTCCTCCTGGGAGCTGTGTCCGCCGGCTCTCCCAGGCGCGCTGCCGCGCCTGGCGCGAATCTTCCATTCTCCTGGCGCACTTGGCAAGCTGGCGTCCAGGGATCGTGTTCGAAAAAAAGGTATCCCCCGTCACGGACCGCCTCGGTCAGGGTCGTCCGCTTCTCCTCCATGAGCGTGCGCGGGCAGAGATCGTACCCCATGACGTAGGGGATGCGCAGGTGGCTGGCAGTCGGGATCATGTCGGCGCAGTACTGGATCCAGGTTCCGTCTCCCTCGACGCGCGGCATCTGGAGGCCGGTGGTGTGCCCTTCGGAGACGAGGACCCGGATGCCGGGGAAGATCTCGGCGGGGCCGTCGAGGAGCTCAAGGCGCGGGCACTCCTTCACGGGAGCCCAGTTCTCCTTGAGATAGGAGGCGCGCTCGCGCTCATTCGGCGTCATCGCCGCCAGGAGGTTGGCGCGCTGAAGGAAGTGGCGCGCCTTCGGGAACGTGAGCCGCAGGGCGCTCCCTGAGTCGGCGGTCGACACGCCCCCCGCATGGTCGAAATGGAGGTGCGTCAGGACCACGTCGGTGACCTCCTCGGGGGCGACCCCCTGGGCCGCGAGGGCCGCGAGCAGTGTGAAGCGGCTATGGTCGACAGCGTACATCGACGTTTCCTTGGGAGAGAACTTCTGGCCGATCCCGACGTCGACCAGGATCACGCGGTTCTCGCCGCGGATGAGCATGCACCGCAGGGCCAGGTCGATGCGGTTGGCCGCGTCGGCGGGATTCGTCTTTTCCCAGAGGATTTTCGGGACCGAGCCGAACATCGCCCCGCCGTCGAGGCGGAAGAATCCCGAGAGGACGGAGCTCACTTCCCAGCGGCCAATGCGCATAGGGCGATTATAAGCTGGAACCGGCGTTCTGCCTTTTCTTGCCGGATGGGATTACTTGAGTAGAATGACCTCATGGCGCGTCCGAGTCAGAGAAAGGTCGAGAGTGAACTTGTTTTTGTCGTGGAAGAAGCTCTCGAAGGGGGATACACAGCCCGCGCTTTGGGGGAGTCCATTTTCACAGAAGCTGACGACCTCGCCGGACTTCACGAAAGGATTAGGGAGGCGGTCCGCTGTCACTTCGATAAAGGGAAATGTCCTAGGGTTGTTCAATTGCACTTCGTGCGTGACGAACAGCTCGCCGTATGAGGCTTCCCCGAGATCTCTCGGGAGACGATATCGCCAAAGCCATTAAAATCCTGGGTTACCAGATCACCTGGCAGTCGGGAAGTCATTTGAGATTGACGACCCAGGTTAACGGAGAGCATCACGTGACAATCCCCAAGCATGCCTCTCTTCGCATCGGAAACGCTGTCGGGCATCCTATCTGATGTCGCCGAGCATGCCGATATGACTCGAGAGAAATTGGTTGACAGGTTGTTCGGGTGATTACAAGAAAAATTCAACCCGCAAGGTTGGTAGCCCCCCCAAGCGAGGAGTTACAGTTTGGCGTCAATCTTTTTCTTTAAGGCTTCTTTCGGGACGTAGCCGACCTGCTCGTCGATTTTCTGGCCGTTTTTGAAGAACATCACGGTGGGAACCCCCATGATGCCATAGTTGGCGGCGATGTCGCCCGATTCGTCCGTGTCGATCTTGCAGAGTTTGACTTTTCCGTCGTACTCGCCGGCAAGTTCCTCGATGACGGGGGCGAGCATCTTGCAAGGGCCGCACCAGGTGGCGAAGAAGTCGACCACCACCAGGGAGGGGTGCTCCAGGACTTCCGACTTGAAGGTGGCGCTCGTCACATGAACCGGCTTGCTCATTTTGAACCTCCTGGATCGCACTGAGGAATGGGAAATGAGAAATGGGAAATGAGGAATGAGAGTGGCATTATGAATGCATTTGTTGTTTGTCCTTTTCTTCTCATTTCACGTTTCTCATTTCGCATTTCTATTTCATGCCTCCATGTATCAATGTCATCACTTCGCTTCGGGAGGCGGGGTTCGAACGGAACCCCCCGAGCATCGCGGAGGTTGTGACCTTTCCGCCGGACTTCTTGACGCCGCGGATCGTCATGCAGGTGTGGGTCGCCTCCATCACGACCGCCACGCCGCGGGGCGAGAGTTCCCGGTTCAGGAGATCGGCGATCTGGTTCGTCAGGCGTTCCTGGACCTGCGGGCGGTGGGCGAAGCTGTCGACGACGCGCGCGATCTTCGAGATGCCGATCACCTGGCCCGCCGGGATGTAGGCCACATGGACCTGGCCCACGAACGGCAGGAGGTGATGCTCGCAGATCGAGTAGAAGGGGATGTCCTTGACGAGCACGATCTCGTCGTATTTCTCGGTGAACCGGACGCGCGTATGAGAGGAGGGGTCGGCGCGCAGGCCCTGGAACACCTCCGCGTACATCCGGGCCACGCGCGCGGGGGTGTTTTTGAGCCCCTCCCGCTCTGGATCCTCGCCGACGGCCAGGAGGATTTGGCGGACCGCCTTTTCAATCGATTTCTGGTCCACGGGGCGCGCCGCGACGGCGCCGGCGGGCTTTCCGTTTCGGCTGGCAGCAAGAGGGGCGCCCATCGATCCCGCACGCATCGGAGCTATGATAAGGGCGTATGCCGGAATCCTCAATCCGCAATCCCCATTCACAAATCTCCGGTGCCGAGGGGATATATGCCGAGATCTGCGAAAACGGCGTCCGTTGGTGCGTGGACCAGGAATTGGCGGAGGCGTTCTCGGCGTGGCTCGCGCGCCGCGGCGAGGCGCCTCGCGACTTGATCCGCGAAAACCGCCTGCGGAGCATCTGGCGCGTGCAGGCGATCCTCCCCCAGGGGATCGTCCTCAAGGAAAGCCGTCCGGTTGGCCTTGCGCGGATCCTGAGGCGGTGCTTCCCGGGGCGGCGCTCCCGCGAGTGGGAGAACGCCCAGGTTCTTCATGCGTCGGGGGGGATCGCGCCGCGCCCCCTGGCCGCCGGCTGGACGGGGGTTTGGGGGCCGGATTTTCTGGCGATGGAAAGGGTGCCCGGGAAGAGTCTCGATGATTTCGGGTGGTCCGACTACGCGGCGCTCACGAGCGGCCAGCGGCGCGCGCTGCTGGCGCGGCTGGGGCTTTTCCTCAAGGCGCTCGAAGACCGGCTCGTCCGTGCCAAGGATCTTCACGCCGGCAACATTTTGATCGAGGAGGCGCCCGGCGGAACGGGAAGGCTTTTTCTCGTGGATCTGGCGGACGTCCGGATCGGCCGCCCCCTGTCGGCGCGCACGCGGCTTGGCCAGGTCGCGAGGCTCGCCGCCTCCATGGGGTTTTTGTCGGCGCGCGACCGGGCGCGTCTCGTGAAGGCTTACGGCGACGCGGTGCGCATCGCGCCGGGACGGGACCGGCGGGCGTTCGCGCGAGCCGTCGACGCCGAGGTCCGCAGAGTTTGGCATCGCCACTGGAAGAGCCGCACCCGCCGGTGCATGAAGACAAGCGGCGCGTTCGAGGCGGTTCGGGGGTGGCGCCGCTCGGTCTTCCGCCGGCGCGAATTCGAACTGGCGTGGATCGACGAGGCGACCACCCGCTTTTATGAGGCGCTTGAAAACGCTCAGCACTCAGCACTCAGCACTCAGCGCTTGGGGCATGGTCCCACCGTGGTCAAGAACGCGCCCGAATCACAAGTGGTCAGGGGGCTCCCTGGCTCCTGGGGCGGGGCGATTTGCATCAAACGTTATCGCCCGCGCGGCCTCGGGATCGCCTTGGGGTCGGTCGGCCGCCTTTCGCGCGCCGTGCGGGGATGGGTCGCGGCCAACGGTTTTGTCGAGCGGAATCTCGAGACTGCGCGCCCCCTGGCGCTTGTGACCGAAGGGTGGGGGTGTTGGAGGCCGCAGGGGTATCTGATCCTGGAAGACCTGGCGTCCCAGGCGCCGGAAAACGGCCGGGAGCTCGACCGCCGGCTCTGCCTCATGGATTGGCGCACGCTTCCCCGCGCCGAGAAAGGGGCTTGGATCCGGTCCTTGGCTGACGCCGTCCGGCATCTTCATTTTCTGGGCGTCTGTCTGCGCGACGCCAAGGCGTGCAATCTGTTTTTGCTGGGCGCGGATCCGGCGCGCGCCCGCTGGGCCTGGGTCGATCTTGAGGGGACGCGCTTCACACGGCACTTGGGGATCCCGGAACGGATCCGATTCCTGGTTCAGCTGAACCTCTCGATTCCGGGGTTCGTGACGACGCGCGAGAGGGTTCGGTTCTTCCGGCGCTACGCCGCGGGGATGCCGCGCGCCACGCGGCGCGGCCTCCTGCGGGGCGTCGCCCGCTTCAGCCGGTATCAAAAGATCCTGTACGTGGGACTGGAAGGGGATGTCGAGGAGGAATGGTCTTGAAACCATTTGCCAGGACCCCTTTTTTCCTTCATCCTAATTTTTAGATTTTTCTTATGAGAGTCCTGCATCTTTTCAGCGATTGGAAATGGACCGGACCCGCCGAGCCGGCGGCGGATCTCGCAGCGGCTCTGGCCAAACGGGGCCTCGATATCCGCTTCGCCTGCAGCGGGGTCCCTTTCGGCGTCGAGGACGCGTTGGAAAAGCGCGTGCGCGAGCGGGGGATCGAGCCTGTGACGGCGTTTGCGCTTTCCAAGCATTTTAATTTTTTTGCCAACCGCCGCGACGCCCAGGCCCTGGCGCGCTACCTGGAACAAGAGGAAATCGACATCGTCCATGCCCACCGCTTGCAGGATCACTGGATCGCGGCCGCCGCGATCCGGCGTTCCTCGCGTAAGAGCCTTCTGGTGCGCACCTGTCATGACGGAGTGCCTCAGCGGAAGTCCTTGCGCAACCGGTTCCTCTACAAGGGCCGCACGGATCTCCTGATCCAGCTCTCGCGCGACGCCTATCAGCAGGACAGCTCGGCGTTCCGCCTGAACCGCCGCATCCTCTTCATCCCGCCGGCCGTGGACGTGGAGCGGTTCGACCCCCAGCGCGTGGAGGGGGATCTGCGTAGAGAGCTCGGCATCGCCCCCGACGAGGTCGTGGTCGGGATCGTCGCGCGCATCCAGGAACACCGCCAGTTCGACCTCTTGTTTGAGGGGTTCCGGCGAATCATCCACAAGTATCCGAAGATGCGCCTCATGCTCGTTGGGCGCGGGACCAAGATGGAGTCGGTGGCGGTCCGGCCGGTGAAGAAGATGGGGTTGGCGGACAAGGTGGTTTTCGCGGGGTATCGGCACACCGACTACCTGCAGGCGTTGAAGACGTTCGACATCAAGGTGTTCCTCGTGCCCGGCACCGACGGCAGCTGCCGGGCGGCCCTCCAGGCGCTTGCGATGGGGATACCGCTCGTGACTCCGACCATCGGGATCCTGCCGGAGCTGGTGCACGACGGCGTGAACGGATTTCTCGCCAGCCCCGGGAGCGCCGGCGACATCGCGGAGGGGTTGGCGCGCCTCGTGCGCGACCCCGTCTTGCGCCGGCGGCTTTCCGCCAACGCCCGCCGGCTTGTGGTGGAGCGCTATTCCCTGGCCGATCAGGCCAAGCGCGTCGAGGCGGAGTACGCCAAGCTCATGGCTTCGCGCGGGAGCCGCCTCGCAAAACCGCCAGAAGCGCCGGCAGCGTTGCCCGCAAGCTGAACCGCTTTTCGAATTCAGAGCGCGCGGCCCGCCCCAAAGCCGCGCAGAGCGGCGCGTCCTCGCAGAGCCTCCGGATCGCGCCAACCCACTCGGCCTTGTTTCGGGCGAAGAACCCCGTGCGCCCCTGAGTCAAACAGGCCTCAACGATTCCGACGGGGCTTGCTACGATCGCGGCGCCCACCGCCATGTACTGGAACAGCTTTCCGTGTCCCTTGCCGCGTGTCCAGAGATCGTCCGAGAGGGGAAGAAGCGCCACATCGAACGACTGGAGGTCGGCGACCTCGTCGGCCTGGCACCAGATCTTCTTCTCGACGGGGATCCCTTCGATCTCGGGGAAGCGGTTGGAGACGATTTTGAGGCGCGCGCCGGGGACTTTTCGGCCGACCTCCGCTAGAACGTGGCGCAGGCGCGCCAGGTACCCGGCTGTGCCTGCCGAGCCGAGCCAGCCGATGCAGAGGGGTTCGTGGTTCGTGGCGCGGCTGAGGCGCGGCGTGTAGACGTTGCCATCCACTGTGGAGGGGATGAGGACGACCCGGTCGGGAGCGATATAGCGGGCGGCCTCTTCGGCGATCAAGGGGGTCCCGGCGATCACGGCGTCGGCGGATTCGACCATACGCCGGAAATTGCGCCGCCTTGTGAGGGACCGCTGGATCCAGTGGCGGCTGGAGCGGTACATGATCGGATCGTCAACGTCGTAGACGATCCGCCCCGCGAGGCCGCGCAGGACCGCCATCTCTTCTGGCAAAAGCGCCAGGCGGCCGATCACGACGCAATCAGCCGGGGGGAGCCCCGCCAGAAACGCCGCACGGGCCGGGCCCGAGGGAACGTCCACGTAGCGGGCCGAGATCCTCTCCTCGGCGAGGTGCGGGAAGTAGTAGGCGCTCCGGCAGCCGTTCGTGTGGGCATGGCCGAGGAAAAGCACTTTCATGCAGACATGCGTGTCGTCATGTGTCACGCGACATGCGTCCTGCGTAAAAAAACGGCGGTGAAGGGGTCGTCCATTGCCGTCTTTGTTCCCGTTTTGCGTGACTCATGACGCATGACTCATGACGTTCTTGAGCGTTTCCACGAACTTCGGCGCGGTGACTTCGAGCGAGTAGTGTGTCTTTACGCGCAGATGGGCGGCCTTCCCCATCCGTTCTCGAAGCTTGAGATCCCCCGCGAGCTTCCGGATCGCCTCGATCCAATCAGCCTCAGTCGAGGCGTGGAACCCCTGGACGCCAGGCTCCAGGATCTCGGCGTTGGCTCCCACCGGCGAGGCGACCGCCGGGACGCCCGCCGCCATGTACTGGAGGAGTTTCAGGCCGCATTTTCCTTTCGACCACGGGTCATCGGGCATCGGCATGAGGCCGATGTCGAACGACCGGAGCTCAGCGGCTTCCGTCTCGGCGCTCCACCGGCAGGGGACGACCGGAAGGGCGTCATATTTGGGAAAGCGGCTCGAGATCACCTTGAACTCTAGATCAGGAATCCCCTTTCCGATCGCCTCAAACAGCGGCCGTTGGGCTTCCAGGTAGGCGAGGCTTCCCGTGTCGCCGATCCAGCCGAGCGTTATTTTTTTCGGCGCTTCTCCCCAGCCTCGCGGCGCGTAGCGGCTCATGTCGATCACGGTGGGGAGGAGCAGGGTGTTGGGGTTGGCGGGCCGGGCCAGATCCGCCAGATATCCGTTCCCGGCGATCACGAGGTCGGCCATCCGGCAGGTCCGCTCGAAGCGCCGTTTGCGTCGCGTCGATTCCTGGTGACCGATCGACAGGGTGTCGCGGAACATCACCGCGTCGTCGACGTCATAGACGATCTTCTGGGCGGTCTTTCGCAGGGTCCGGATCCAGTATTTCGAGAGGCGCTTCCTGTGGAGGAAGACGAGGTCGTACTCCCCGGCGCCGCCGTAGATCCTCTGCTCCTCGGAGAGCGTCTCCGGAAACGGCGTCACGGTGGCGTCGATCCCCGCCGCCTTCACGGCCGGCAGGTATTGGAGCACCCGGTAGCGGCTCGAGGGGACCTCGAACCCTTGGATCAGGAAGAGGATGCGCGCCGACATGGAGTGGGATTTTACAGGGTTACCTGCCGCGAAGCGCTCCGATATAATTTTAAGCAATGAGGGCATCCGCGGCGGTTCTGCTGGCTTTGGCTGTCGGACTGGGGTGTGGGGTTGCCATCGGGCGGTGGCAGGCAGGGAAGGATGGGATCTCGTCGGAGGCGCAGGAGAAGAAAGAAAGAGGGAGAGAAAGAGAGAGGGAAGGAAACAGCGAGGGAAAGCGGACGGCAGACGGCAGGGAACTCCGCGTCGAGCGTGTCGCTTGAGGGCTCCGCAGGAGCGGGAGCACCCACTGTTACCCCCTTTTTTGACGGGACGCTGGCGTCGCTTGTTCAGGTCCTCCAGAAGGCGGGTATGGACAGGGACCGAATCGGCCGGGTGATCTATGGGTGGATCTCTCAAGAAGTGTACCGGGGTCCTCGCCGGTATGTCGGCGACGGCGAGGACAGCAAGTTTGATTTTTATCAGAAACCGATCAAAACGGCGCTGATCCAAGTTCTTGGGGAGGAGGAGGGGAACCGGATTTTGGCCCTGGCCGCGACAGGATTTTCCTCCTTGGCCTCTGGGCCGGCGATGCTGACAGAGGCGGAGAGGGAGGGGCTCAAGCGGATCGAAGAGGAGTACGCCACCGCGAAGTACCATTTCAAGGAGGAACTCAGGCAGAAGACGGAAACGGGCAGCCCAGAGGGAGAGAAGAAGTTTAATGAACGGGTCGCGCGCGAACGCCTTGAGAAAATGCGGAACCTGTTCGGGGCAGAGCGCTATCTGGATTATCGGCTCCAAACCGATCTCATCAATCAGGCCAAGGCCGGGGAGATGGCCGGCTTGAGCCGTGATGAACTGAGGGAGTGGACCCGGTTGCAGGATGAAATCGGCGCGCGTCAGAAGGAGGCGGAGGCGATCGAAGACGAGACGATGCGGGAAGAAAGGCGCCGTCAGATTCATGTGGAATACGAGCAAAGGGAACTCTATCTGCTCGGCGCCAAGCAGGCTGATTTCGCGAAATACAGGGATTGGACGTATTGGGTCATAAAAAAATTTCTGAATCAGGCGCAATCCAGCGTGAATCCTGATCTGCTTTACAGTGAAGTCCGATCTTATTTAGATCTCGCTCGGGGGTTGGATGACGACGCCCGGCGCAAGCAGGCGGTAGACGAGGCCCAGGCGCAATTGAAGGCGCGCTATCCGGATCTTCCGGAGTATCTGTGGGAATCTTTTGGCATCGGATTGCATTAAATGAGGAGGGGATCATGAAAGCGCCTGTGGCGGCTCTTGTGGGGCTTGTCGGGGGATTGGGCGTTGGGATCGCCCTGGGACATTGGTGGAGCCAGCCGGGAGGAGTGTTTTCGGGAGTGACGGACGGAAAGGAGAGACAGGGAGACGGGGAGAGGGGGAGACAGGAAGAGGGAAAGAGGGAGAGAGGGAAGGAAACGGCCAAGGGGAGTGGGCAGGCAGTGGAGAACGCCGCGCCGAGCGCGTTCCCTCAAGGTCCCACGGTGCAGGCCCCCGTCTTCGACCGGAGCGCAAAATCGCTTGCGCGGATCCTCGAAGAGGGAGGCGTCCCCCGGGAGTTTGCGGCGTTTCTCGTGGGGCAGTGGTTGAGCGCCCAGGCGCGGGGAGGCGGCGATCAGAACTGGGAAGATTCGGGTCAGCGTATGCGTGAGGCGTTGGGCGAGATCTTCGGCGAGGAGGGGGAGTGGCTGTCCACGCTTGTGCAGAGCCGCGATTTCATCACCATGTTCGGCGAGGGGTCGATCCTGACTTTTGAGGAGCAGGCGAAGGCTCTCGCGATCCAGAGGGAGATCGCCCAGGAGATTCGCGAGGCGAGGACCCAAGGGGAGGTGGATGAGGAGGCGCTGGCGATGATGGGGTGGGAGCTTTGGCAGAAGAAGCTCGCTTCCCTGCTGGGAGAGGACCGCTACGCCGACTACCGGCTTGCCACCGACCAGCCCCAGGTGCTGAAAGCGGCGGAGCAGGCGGGCGTTCCGCGAGAGCAGATGCGCGAGTGGGTGAAAATCCAGGATGAGTTCAATCAGAGGATCGAGAGCGTCCTCCAGACGATGACGATGGGAAGCGACCCCGAGGAGATAGAGCGCCTTTTCGCGCAGGCCCAGGCCGAGCAGGAGGAAAAGCAGAGGAACCTGCTCGGGGCGCGCTACGACGATTTCGTGAAATTCGGAGATCCCCACTACTGGGGCCTCAAGGAGATAGGGTTTTCCGAAAACCCCGCGGAACTGGACCAGATCTACAAGGCGGCCAGGCCCTGGTTCATCAAGATCGACGCCGTCGACCGCGAGGACCGGGAAGGGCAGGAGTCCCTGCGCCGGATGGCCTTGGAGGACCTGTCGAGGCGGTTCCCCGCGGTCGATCCGGAACTCTGGTACGGCATTTTTTAAAACATGAAAGCGACGTGGGTGGTTCTATCGGGATTGGCCGCGGCGTTCGGGCTGGGGCTTGTGGTGGGCGTCCGAAGCGCGCGGCCGGGGGGGGTATTTTCGGAGGTGAGGCCACGACAGGGAGACGGGGTGAAGGAGAGACTGGGAGAGGGAGAGAGGGAGAGAGGGGGGGGAAACGGCCAAAGGGAGCGGGCAGACGGCGGAGAAGGCCGCGCCGAGTGTGATGCCCGAGAGCCTTGCGGGAGCGCCCGCTCCGGCCCCCTCCTTCGACGGGACGCCTGAGTCGCTCGCTCAGATTCTCCAGAAAGCGGGGATGGACAGGGATCGGATCGGCCTCGTGCTTTATCACTGGCTCGCATGGGAGGTGCAGAAGGGTGGTGGGGCCACATATATCGACGATGATGGGTATAGCGGATCTTATCGCAAGCCGATCCACGAGGCTCTCATCCGGATCCTCGGCGAGGAAGAGGGAGATCGGATCGCGAACCTGGCTGCGACGCAGTTCTCTTCCTTGGCCTCAGGGCCGGCGATGTTGACCGAATTGGAACGGGAGACGCTCAAGCGCATTAAGGAAGAAGAGGCAGCCGCCATCCGCCGTTTGTGGGATGAACTCGAGAGGCGAGGGGGACAGATGTCGGGAGGTGATTGGACCCGAGTCCGACGCGAGCGCGACAAGAAAATTAGGAGTTTGTTCGGGGATGAGCGCTACCTGGAATATCTGCTTCAGACAGATTATGTGGACGAGGTTAAGGCGGGGAAGTTGGCAGGTCTCAGCCATGATGAGATGAGGGAGTGGGTCAGGTTGCGCGATGAGAGCG
>SBBH01000225.1 GCA_005239795.1 Planctomycetales bacterium | reverse complement strand
CGCGGCAAAAGGCGCCTGCGTCGCTTCTGCAAGGCACGACGCCATTGGAAATCTTTGGCTCATGTCAGAGGCGTCCTAGATTAAGTTGGCGGCAATGTCTCTTACTGTTGCTCTTAGCGGTGTCCGCTCCGTTCGTCGGGTTGACAGGCTGCCAGGGGCGCCAATCCGATCGAGGGCCGGCAACAGGACCGTCGCCATCGGCCGCGACGCCCCCGGCTGTGGTTCTCACCACGGATTGCGGCGTCGAGATGGATGACCAGTGGGCCCTGGCCCACCTGTTGTTGAGCCCGGAGTTGGACCTGCGGGCGGTCATCGCGACGCACGCGGCGTCTATTGGCTTCTCGTCCGTCACCGGTGCGGCAAGGAGTTCGGAAGTCATTCAGCGGGTCCTGCCCACGCGGGTTTCGTCCATTCCGGTTGCCACGGGGTCGCGAGAGCCGCTCCTTGATGTGAAGACGCCTCGGGAGAGTGTCGGTGTGGATCTGCTGCTTCAGTTGTCTCGCGACTTCTCTGAATCACGCCGTCTCATCGTCTTGGTGACAGGCGCCGGCACCGATGTTGCCTCGGCGATCCTCAAGGATCCTTCCCTCGCGGATCGAGTGACCGTCGTGGCGATGGGGTTTATCGACTGGCCTGGAGGGGGCGGCGGTTTCAACGTGAAGAATGACCTGGCCGCCTGGCAGGTGATCCTCAACTCGTCGGTTCCCCTTGTGATCGGGAGCAAGACCCTCACGAAACGTGACTTGCGGCTGACAAGGGCTGAGGCGGCTGACCTCATGAGCTCGCGCGGAGCGATCGGGGAGTATCTCTACGCGCTGTTCGACGACTGGCTGGATCGCAAGCCCCAGCTGGTCGCGCGGGTGGCCGGGCCCGAGGCGTGGGTCGTATGGGATGAGGTCGTGGTCGCCTACGCGCTGGGTCTCGCGCGGGGGGACGAAGTTCCTCGTCCTCAACTCCTGCCGGACATGTCCTTCTCCCATCCAGAGACGGCGAAGCGAATAACCTGGTTGACGCGAATCGATACGGAACAGGTCTGGGACGACTTCACGCGAAAGATCGACTCGCAGAAAACCCTCAAGTGACAGCGGTGAGGCGGTTTAGGATTCCCGGTACTTCACATCCCCGCCGACCACGGTGAGGACTGTCTTTGCCGCGAGCTTCCACCCCGCGAAGGGGCAGTTGCGGCTTTTCGAGAAGAAGGCGTCCGGGTCGATGGTCCACTCCCACTTGGGGTCGATCAGGATCTGGTCAACCAATCGTGTGGCAAGGTTTCACCGAAGGTGAGCCGCTTCCCGTGCGAGCGGTCTCACTCCAGTTTGCAGCGGACGAGGTCCTCACGTTCGCTCGGGACCTCGCTGCTGCAACCCGGTACGTTACGCTAAAAGAAACGAACATGAACGATAGAACAATCGAAGTGTTGCAGACGCATCTCGCACACCTATCCGAGATCGAGGATTTATGGCGGGACATCGCGAAGGAAGTCAAGTCCGAAGATGCAACGGCTCCTGCACGTGAAGTCGAAGGTCTCAATCATTCCCGGAGGGAATTCGATTTCTTAAAGAAAGGGGGCAAGTCCGGCGGCTGTGGCTTGAGTTTTTTGTCATCGGAGGGTGCCGGGACTGAAAGCGGTTTCTGGCGTAGAGCGGGATGCCCGATAGAATGGGAGCGTGAAGAAACGGAGAAAGCGGACGTCCCGCCGCATCGCTTTGCGGGAAGTTGGGCATCTGGACATGACTTGGCTGGGCCTGACGCCGGCCCAGCGTCTGCGCCGTTCTTGGCGCCTGCATCGTCTCTTGAAGGATCCCCAAGCCGTTCATGACGCCAAGCTTTGGCCGAAGATTTAGGCGTCGGGGCGTCGAGTTTCTGCTGGTCGGCGGTCAGGCCACCGTCCTTTACGGAGCGGCCGCTTTTTCGGAAGACATCGATCTTTGGGTGAACCCCACAACAGCAAATCTGAACAGGCTGAGGTTGGCCCTGCGCGATCTGGGGACCCGCCTCTATAAGCTGACGCCGCCCCTCACCGTCCGGAACGCTCGTAAAGGACACGGTTTTCACTTCCTGATTCCATCGAGGCCGTCTCCTATTTATCTCGATGTGATGGGGCAGCCGCCCCGCGTCGGCTCTTTTCGCGCCTGTATGCGCCGGAGCCGGATCCTGTCGACGGCCATGGGGTTGGTCCCTGTCCTAGGGATGGAGGATCTGGTTGAGATCAAGAAGACGCGGAGATTGGGGGACTACGAGGTCATCTCGGCCTTGGTAAGGATCCGCGTGCGTGAGGGAGGCGCCAACCCTTCGAGCGCGCTCCTGCGATGGGCGCTTCTCAATAGTTTTTCCGCGGAGGATCTCGAAGAAATCATAGCAGCCCATCCCGGAGCGGTTGCCATCGCGCGGCGATTGCAGCGGCCGGCCCTTCGCCATCTTCGGAACCTGGACGCTTGCCGGAGAATGATCGCCGCGGAAATAGCGGAATACCAGCGGCGCGACATGATCTATTGGACGCCGGTTCTGCGGGAACTGCGGGAGTTGCGGGCAAGGGGTGAATTGCTTCCAGAAGGGGATCGCCTGATTTAAATGAAGCTGAGGTCGTTCAGGCTTCTCGGAGCTTGATGTCGCCGCCCACGATGGTGACGACTGCCTTCGCGGTGAGCTTCCACCCCGCGAAGGGGCAGTTGCGGCTTTTGGAGAGGAAGGTCGCCGGATCCACGGTCCATTCCTTTTTGGGATCGATTAGGACGATGTCGGCGTCGGCGCCCGGCTCGATTTTTCCCTTCGAGGAGAGGTTCAGGATCCGCGCGGGGGCCGCCGAGAGGCGCGCCAGGACAGTCGGCCAGTCCATGCGGCGGGTCTTCCCGAGCGTCGTCCAGACGACGCCGAGCATTGTTTCCATCCCGATGACGCCGAAGGGGGCCCGGTTAAACTCCTGCTCCTTTTCCTCGCGGGTGTGCGGGGCATGGTCGGAGGCGACGCAATCGATCGCGCCATCGGCCAGGCCCACGATAAGGGCCTCGACGTCGGAGCGCGGGCGCAAGGGGGGGTTCATCTTGAAGACCGGGTCGTAGCCGGAGACCGACTCGTCGGTGAGCGCCAGGTGGTGCGGGGTCACCTCGGCGGTCACGCGGACGGCGCGCGCCTTGGCGCGGCGGATCGCGTCGACCGCCTTGGCGGTGGAGACGTGCGCGATGTGGATGTGGCCGCCGGTCGCCTCCGCCAGCGCGAGGTTGCGCTCGACGGTGATCTCCTCTGCGACCGCCGGGATCCCGGGCAGGCCCAGGCGCGTCGAGACGGCCCCCTCGTGCATGACGCCCTCCCCGAAGAGGTCCTTGTCCTCGCAGTGGTCGATGACGGGCTTGCCGAACATCTTCACGTAGGTGAGGGCCCGGCGCATCACCTCGGCGCTCGCGACCGGCGCGCCGTCGTCGGAAAAGGCGACCGCCCCCACCTGGGCCAGGCGTCCGAGCTCGGCGAGCTCCACCCCGGCGCGCCCCTTGGTGACGGCGCCGATCGGGAGGATGTTCGCCTTCCCCGCGCGCGCCCCCTGGAGGATGACGTACTCGGCGGAGGCGACATTGTCGACGGGAGGCGCGGTGTTGGGCATCGCGGCGACCGTCGTGACGCCGCCGGCGACCGCGGCGGCCGACCCGGAAGTGATCGTCTCTTTTTCCTCGTTGCCGGGCTCGCGCAGGTGGACGTGCATGTCCACGAGGCCGGGGGCCACGAGGAGCCCGCCTGCGTCGATTTCTTCGATGTCCTGACCTTTCTGGGGCTTCGAGATGCGGCCGATCTCGCGGATCCGGCCATCCTCGACCAGGAGGTCGGCGATCTCCTCGTGACGGCCCGCCGGGTCCACGACGCGTCCGCGCCGGATCAGGATTCTTTTCGAAGGCGGGACGGACATGCTCGCCAAGGGGCCGGATTTTATGTCAGGATGGCGCGGGATGGAAGCGGCGGAAGGCGTGTTGCTTGTCGACAAACCCGCGGGGCCGACCTCCCATGACGCGGTGGATGAGGTCCGCCGGCTTTTGGGCGTGCGCCGGGTGGGGCATGCCGGAACGCTCGATCCGGCCGCCTCGGGGCTCCTCCTTATTCTCGTGGGAAAGGCGACGGGCCAGGCGCGGCGTTTCTCGGGGTTCGATAAGACATACGTCGGGACGATCCTCCTGGGAAGCGCGACCGACACAGGGGACGCGCAGGGAAAAGTGATCGAGTGCCGCGAGGTCCCGCCGCTTGTGGAGAGGGGCGTGGCCGGCGCCCTGGCGGGAGTGAGTGGGTCGCGCCTGCAGGTCCCTCCCGCGTATTCGGCCGTCAAGGTGCGAGGCCGTCCCGCCTACTGGTACGCCCGGCAGGGGCGTGCCGTGGCGCTCGCCCCGCGGCCCATCACGATCCATTCCTGCGCGCTTGTGGCCTTCCGGCCGGAGGAGGGGGCGATCGATTTCCGGGTCTCCTGCTCCGCGGGAACGTATATCCGGACGCTGGCGGCCGATGTGGCCGCGGCGCTCGGGACCGTGGGACACTTGGCGCGACTGCGCCGGGAGCGCGTGGGGCCCTTTTCTGTGGCCGACGCCTTTCCCGTTCCCGGCGCTGCCCTTGAGGATCTCGCCTGGCGGCTCCTCCCGTTGGCCTCGGTTGTAGCGACGCTTCCCCCGGCCGATATTTCGGTGGAGCCTCCTCTGGTTGTGGACGATACTGAATAGGAATGTCAAACGATCCCCTCCAAGAGGTGATCCGCAAATCATTTGCGTCGCGCACGCAACGCTTCCAGGCGGTTTTGAACGCCATTGCGGGGGAAGCGCGCTTCAAGGCCTTGAGGGAGGATCTTGAACGGGGATGGGTCAAGTCGGAGGACCTGGCCGCGCGCGTGGCGGCCCTGGCCGGGCAGGAGATCGCCCGGGCGGAGCAGGCCCTGCGCAAGGATATGGCCTCCTCCGAGGCTCTCGAGCGCGCCCAGCGGTCGCTCCAGCGATCGATCGAGGACTCACTCGCCTCCTCAGTCTTTTTCGACCGGGTCGCCGAGGTGGTCGGCGAACACCTGGCCAAACATGAGAAGAACCAGCCGCATCCCACGCCGCGGGAGCTTTCAGGTCTCATCGTTGAGACCGTTCGCGAGGTGTTCGCCGACGGCGCGAGGCTTTCCCCGGAGGAGGTCGCCAACGTCGCCAAAGTCCAGGCGGAGACCACCCTCCAGAAAGCCCTGACAAGCCAGCTCTGGAGCGCGGAGGTGGCCAGGATCGCCACCCAGGAGGCCGAGCGGGTCGCCGGAGAGCACGCCAAGCGCCTTCAGGAGGATTTGGGGCGCGTCAAGCGCGCGGTCGGCTCGGAGGGGCTGCGTCAGCTCGAGACCCCCGAGGGGAAGGAGTTTCTCGACAAGCTGATCCGAGGCGCCGTGGCCCAGGCCGTCCCTTCGCCGGTGGCCCTGGAAGCGGCGTTCAAAGAGCAGATCCGCCAGTGGGCCGCCAGCGACGAGTGGCACCAGCAGGTGGGCCAGGCCGCCCAGAAGACGGTCGAAGCGGCCTTGAGGAACGATCCCAACCTGAAGCCGGAGACGATCGCCGCGGCCCTGAAAAAGGTGGCCGCCGATTCGGCCGAGGCGCTGCGCAAGGAAATCGCCGCCGTCGCCCAGAAGGAGGCCGACGCGCGCGAGGCCGCGGTTGGCACCCAAAAGGAGGCGATGGAGAAGCTTCGCGCCCAGATCCAGGAGGGGATCCAATCCGCCGCGAAGGGGGTTTCCCTCGACGAGGCCAAGGCGGCCGCGGCTTCGGAGGCGGACCGCGTCCTCAAAGGGGCGGGCCTTGTGGATCCGGAAGCGGCGAGGCGCATCGCCCGCGAGGAGGTCGCAGGTGCTTTGCCGCCGGCGTCCTCCGGAGTCGTTTCGCCAGAAGCCATTCGGGCGGCGCTCGCCACCGACTCCGTTCAGAAGGATCTCCGTACTGCGATGCGGGAGATGGTTGCCGAAGCGGTCCGCGCCGAGACACAGGCTCTTCTGCGCAAAATCGACGAGGCGGTGACGCGCCGGGCGGAGGAGGTCGCCGCGCGCGCTTCGGGGGTCGATCCGGCGAAGCTCGCCAGCACCGTCGAGGAGATCGGCCGCCGGCTCTTGAAGGAGGAGGTGCGGCCGCTCAAAGAGGCGCTCCTCTCAGCGCTTCCCGTCGAGATCCAGCACGCTCTCGAGGGGGTCGTGGAACGTCAGGGGGCCGATTGGGGAGCTCAGCTTCTTTCGTCCGAAGCGTTTTTCGACGCCCTCCAGAAGGCGGTGGCCGAGGAGGTCTCTCGACAGCCCGGCGTGTTGGGAAAAGAGGAACCGGTGCCCTCGTCCGAGGGGCAGACCCGCGTCTTCCAGCGCCGCTACGAGCGCGGCACCATCCGCGAGCATTTCCAGGCCCTGCGCGAAAAGAACCGCTGGAAGCAGCGGGACAAAGACAAGTAGCAAACGCCTGCTCATCAGGCGGTCGCTTTTGATACGGCCCCGTCGCCCAGTCGCGGTTGGTGGCATCCGTCGCCTCGCGGTCTGTCCATTGCCAACCGCCCTCGCCCCGGCGTTGGTCGTCGTTCGTTGTTCGTGATTCGTGTCGCAAGGGCCGCGAGGAGGCGCCCGCCTACGCCCTTTCAGGGCTACGGCGGGTCCGCCGTAACTGACAAAGTCAGTGAAGGCGGAAACCGCCCGTAGGGGCGTCTCTCTCGGGGTCTTGTGCGTCCATGGGCAATCCGGTAGGCTCGCTGCCTTTCCATGAAACGGGCGCTTGTCACCGGGATCACGGGACAGGACGGTTCGTACCTGGCCGAACTTCTTTTGGCGAAGGGATATGCGGTTCACGGCCTGGTGCGCCGCACGAGCACTCCGAATTTGGAGCGGATCCAGGGGATTCTCTCCCGCGTGACCTTGCATCCCGGGGATCTTCTCGACGGGGGATCGCTCGCGGCGGTCCTCGGCAAGGTCCGTCCGCACGAGGTCTACAATCTGGCGGCTCAGTCGTTCGTGCCGGCTTCTTTCAGCCAGCCTCTCTTTACAGGGGATGTGACGGCGCTGGGGGCCGCCCGTCTCCTCGAGGCGATCCGCCAGAGGGATCCCGGCATTCGCTTCTATCAGGCCTCTTCGAGCGAGATGTTCGGAAAGATCCGGGAAACCCCCCAGCGGGAGACGACCCCGTTCCATCCCCGCAGTCCCTACGGGGTCGCGAAGGTCTACGGACACTGGATCGCGGTGAACTACCGGGAAAGCTACGGCCTTTTCGCCTGCTCTGGGATCCTCTTCAACCACGAGAGCCCTCGGCGGGGCCTGGAATTCGTCACGCGCAAGATCACCGATGGGGTGGCCCGCATCCGGTTGGGCCTGGCGCGGACGCTCGAACTGGGGAATCTGGACGCGCAGCGCGATTGGGGATTCGCTGGAGACTACGTGGAGGCGATCTGGCGGATGCTCCAGCAGAAAGAACCGCGCGATTTCGTGATCGCCACGGGGCAATCCCATTCCGTGCGGGAGTTTGTCGAGAAGGCGTTCGCCCACGTGGGCCTGGATTGGCGTAAGCATGTCGTCGTCTCGAAGCGTTTTTTCCGGCCAGCCGAGGTGGACTATTTGGTGGGGGACGCCGCCAAGGCCCGCCGGCTTCTGAAATGGAAGCCCCGCGTGGAATTTGAGGATCTGGTGCGCATGATGGTTGACGCTGACCTCGCGCGCCTGGGCGGCAAACGGATCGAACGCGCCCGGCGCGCCTAGCCTGTGCGGATCCTCATCTCTGGAATCGCCGGCTTTGTGGGAACCCATCTGGCGGCTCATTGCCAGTCGCAGGGTCACGCCGTCTGGGGGTTCGACCGCCCGGAAGCAGATTTCGCCCGCCTCACTCTCTTGAAGGGAACACTCAGGATCCTCAAAGCGGATCTTTTCGACCCCGGCTCGCTTGAGGCGGTCCTCCGGGAATCGGCTCCCGAGGCGATCGTCCATTTGGCGGCGCAGAGCTCGGTGGGGGCGTCGACCGAAAAACCAGTCGCCACCTGGCAGACGAATGTCATCGGTGCCTTGAATTTCTACGAGGCCATCCGTCAGGGTCCGGGCCCTTACCCGCGCGTGATCTTCATCGGAAGTAGCGACGTCTACGGCGACGTCCCTCCGGATCGTCAGCCGATCCGCGAGGCCGAACGGATCGCCCCCACGAGCCTGTATGCGGCGTCGAAAGCCGCCGCCGACGAGGCGTCGCTCCAGTATTTCCGGATCTTCGGGATCCCGATTGTGAGGCTCCGCCCCGCGAACCATACCGGGCCGGGCCAGCCTTTGGGATTCGTCGCGCCAGACGTGGCTTGTCAGATCGCCAAGGCCGAGAAGGGGTCGGGACCGCGCGAGATCCGCGTCGGGGATCTTGCGCCGGAAAAGGATTTCAGCGATGTGCGCGACATGGTCCGGGCCTACCGGCTGGCCCTCGAGAAGGGGGTTCCTGGCGAGGTCTACAACGTGGGGTCAGGTCGCGGCGTCGCGATGCGCGTCGTCGTCGAAACGCTCGTGTCGCTGGCGAAGGTTCCTTTGACAGTCCGCTTCGACGTCTCGCGCCGTCGGCCGGGCCAGCCCGCACGACATGTCGTGGATGCCTCGGCCTTTCGGCGGAGAACGGGATGGGCGCCCGAGATTCCTTTGGCAACGACTCTCCAGGATGTCCTGGAGGATTGGAGAACTCGTATTTAAGAAAACCGCTTCTTGTTCTTCTCCCACCAGGATTTGAGTCGCGCGATCGCCGCGTCGCGCGAAGCCGTTGGGAGAAAGTATTGGCAGTTCCTGACGTCTTCATAGAGTCCTTCTGGTTTCCAGTCGGTCAGTTCTGAGAATGCCGCTGCCGCGGCGTCACAGACGCGGATGTCATGTTTTGGAGGCGCGGCGGCCAGGAGGGGATGTACGGGCGGGGGTGACGACGGCGCGAGAACGCGCGCCTCGTCGAGGTAAGGCGTCAGACACCCTGCCGTGGCAGGTTTGAGAAGCTCTCTGGCCAAGGGAAGCAGGGCGTCGAAAAGCTCCCGCGACGACGCGCTGGCCAAAAGCCGCGCCTTGAAGGCGTCTGAAATCTCGCGGTCGACGCGTCCCACGCGCGCCAGGAGCCTGGCCGCGGCCAGGGTCGTCTCGGGGTCTACCTCCCCCAGGAATTTCTTGAGATTTTTTTCCGAAAGCTTGTTCCACCCCTCGGGCGTAGCGATCGAGGGAAGAGTGAACCCTGCCGGATGCAGTGGAAGTGAAGCCGCGAGAGTTTTCAAGGCCGTGGGACTTCCAGCGTTCGCGCGTTCCACGATCCGCGCGGTTTTTTCCGGGCTGTCCGGCGCCGCCGCCAGATGCGGCAGAAGGGCTGCATCGGTGGCAGGTTCGCGCGAGCGCCCCAGCGCCGAGAGGGCGAGATCCGTCGGCAAGTGGGGCGGGATGAACCCGTCCATCCATTGGATCGCTGCGCGGCGCGGATCCCCCGCCTGGATCGGCTCGCCCAGAAGCGTCAGGTAGCGCCCCTTGTCGCCGTCGAGGATGGATCGCGAGGTATTGAGGATGGTGATAGGGAAGAAACCTGTCTTGCGGTACCCCGATTCCAGCGATCGGAGGTCCTGGCGGCCCGTTTGGGCGAAGAAGCGGATCTGTGCCTGGATGGTGCGCGCGTTAGTCGCTGCGGATTGCGTGAGGGACCGGGGGGGGGCGTTCGCGAAGAGGGAGGCCCGGTCCCGCACGTCGACCCGGCCGTGGAGGATCGTCTCTCCATTGGCGGGGTTGACCGTCTTCTGAGTGGAATGACGGCAGGGGACCTGTTCGGAGATCGACTTGAAGGGGAGATCTCCTTGGGGGCCCGGAATATCCGGAGAGGTCCATTCGAGATCATAGTGGTGTATCCAGAGATCGGGGACGTCGGCGAAGCGCCGTTGCATGATGAGCGTGAACTCCAGCGGCTCGTCCCGCGTCACCAAGGTTTTTGCGAGGATCCAGGCTCGGTAGTGTGGGTCGATGTCCCAGGAGACCGTTTGGACCGCCAGGGGCGAGAGCCGCCGTTGCTGGGCGAATTCCTGGCGGCGCAGAACATCGATGATGCGAGACAGCAGGGAGGACTCCTCAGCGCTCATGTTTTTTTCCTGGGTCCACAAGTGGGTCGTGAGGGAGGGGAGCCCCGCGGGACCTTCCGCGAGGAGTTCCCGGGCGGCCGCGATCTGGAGTTCCACTCTGGGATCGGTGAGGCGTTTCGTCCGGGAGACGTTTCCTGGGGAATCTCCATGGCCACTACAGCCGCCGGCCAGAAGAGCCGTCAGGAACATGGCAACCGAATTCCAGCCGGTGGTTTTAATCATGGTGGAGATTCTAGAAATCCCCCTGCCCCGAGTCCACCAATCCGCTCTAGTTGCTGTGCGTCACCGGATCGCTCGATCGGATAATCTCGATCGCCTCCTGGGGCGTCCCAGCCGCAAGCAGGCGTTCCCGCACGTAGGCGCTTTCCACGAGCCCCGCCACGCGCGCCAGAACCTGTACGTGGGCACGCGGCTGCTCCTCGGGGGTGAGAATGAGGAAGACGAGGCGCACCGGCTCCTGACAGCGGGGGTCGAAGCGTATGCCGCCGGCAGAGCGTCCCAATGCCACGAGGGGCGACTTGAGCCCCGGGAGTCTGGCATGCGGGATCGCGACGCCGTTTCCCAGATCTGCCAGGACTCCCTGGGTGCGGGCCCAGACCGCTCCCACGATCTCGGAAACCCGCATGGGAATGGAAAATGACGCCGCGATCGCCGAGGCCAGCTCCCGGATCGCCCCTTCGGCGTCTCGAGCCGCGAGGTCCAGGCACACCGCCGGGGAGGGGATGATGTCGGCCAGATAATGGGCGGCCTGCTTTTCGAATTCGTCCTCGATATTTCCAACGAGCTCCTCCATCACATCCTCGAGGGCCAGAATCCCGGTCGCCTTCCCCTTGTCGTTCACGACAAGCATAAGATGGGAGCGCTTGCGCTGGAATTCGCGCAGGGCCGTTTCCAGAGGCATCTTCTCAGAAAGCGTACCGAGAGGGCGCATAAGCCCCTTGAGGTCGGGCGGCTCGGCGGCGGCGGGGAGGCTCCGGCGCCACAGGTCCTTGACGTGGAGAAGTCCGGCGGGGCGTGCGGGATCCTGGTCGTAAACCAGGATCCGCGTGCGGGTGGATTGCCTCAAAATCTCGCGGATCTTCTCCCACCCGTCGGTCAGACGTATCCCTTCGGCCCGTTCGATCGGGATCATGGCGTCGGAGACCTTCAGCTTGCCAAAGTCGAAAAGGTTTTCGAAGAGGAGGAGTCGTGTGAGCGGAATCGCTCCCCCCTCTTCGGAAAGGCTCAGGATCAGGCGCAATTCCTGTTCCGTGTAGCTGCCGTCGCCGGTGTGGACTGCGGCGGTCCCCAGAAGCTTGAGAACGCCGTTCTGGCAGGTGTTCAGGAGGACCATCGGAAGATGAAACACTTTTCGGAAGAAATGGAGAGGAAAGGCCGTCTGGAGGGCCGAGCGCTCGGGCTGGCGGATCGCAACCGATTTCGGAACAAGCTCCCCCAGCAGGATGTGCAGGAAGGTAATGAGCGCGAAGGCCAGGCCTACCGCCAGGGTGTGTGAGATCGCTGGGGTCCAAAGCCCGCCGTCGGGAAGAAAAGGGCGGATGAGGCGCGCGAAGGCCGGTTCTCCGAGCCACCCGAGGCCGAGGCTGGCGATCGTGATTCCCAGCTGGCAGACCGAAAGATAGGCATCGAGCTGGGCGCCAATCTTCTGTGCCAATGCCGCACGGCGATCGCCCCCCTGGGCCAGTTCCGCCAGGCGTGTGGCGCGGACCTTGACGATCGCGAACTCCGCCAGGACGAAGAAGGCGTTGAGGAGCAGGAAAAGGGCTGCCAGGAGGAGGTAAAGGAGGGTCACCCCCTACATATACAAGGGAGGGGACGAGAGCGCTCGAAAAATCCCCACGCACTTGGCGGGTCGGGGGGAGGACATCCCATGATACGATTGAGAACATGCAGCTGCTCAAAGCGTTCTTTTGCCTCCCGCTGCTTGTCAGCGCGGCCGAGGAGCCGGTACCGGGCGCGACGGGGGATCCGAAGGAACAAGTCCCGGAGACTCCCCAGGATTCTTCGAAGAAAAAGGGGGAAGAGTCCTGGGTCGACACGGACTCCCAAGGCACAGGTTATTACGGCTCTTTCTATAAGGGAGAGAGAATCGTCTTCTGTCTCGATACTTCCGACAGCATGAAGCTCCGGATGAGGCAGAAGTATGCCAACGACTCCAAGGGATCTCCCGAGCGGATCAAAGTCGCCAAGAAGGAGCTCATTAAGGCAATCGAGAATCTTTCTTATGACAAGGAGTTTGCCGTCATCTTTTTTGACGGGGGTGTGACCTCGTGGCCTGGAGAGAGGCATCTCCGGAAAGCGAACGCCTCGGCCAAGCAGGAGGCGATCGAAAAAATCCGAGAGAAGCCGCTTGTCTTCGGCACCGAGATCCTCGGGGCGCTCGAGGAGGCTTTCGAGTACGCCAAAGTGGATACGATCCTCTTTTTGACTGACGGCAAGCCTTATTCGTTCGTGAAGGACGCAAAGAATGCGGGAAGGCATCCCCCCCGCGACCTCGTCCGTTCCGACCCCAAGACGATTTGCGAAACTGTCGCCAAGCTCAATAAGAAGCGCAAGGTCGCGGTGCATACCATCGCCATGGGGGAGAATTGCGATGTGGCCTTCCTTCAGAAGCTTGCCGAAGAGAACGGCGGCACGTTCAAGCAGGTCGGTGGCCAAGCGGCTCCTGAGGAATCCAGCGAGTAGTGCTTCATGAAAGGCGCGGCGGTCCTGGCGGCTGCCTTGGATCTCGTGTATCCGCCGCTCTGTCCCGTTTGCGGGGTCGAGGGCTTGGCGGAGGGGGAGCCTTTGGGGCCGACGTGCTTGGAAAAGATCCTGTGGGCCGCCGAGCGCGATTGTCTGCGGTGCGGACGCGTTTTGGGGCCGCATGCCGAACGGGACCGGTGTCTCGACTGCCGCCGGAGGACCTTCGCCTTTTCGAGAGGCTTGGCGGCAGCTGCCTACGAGGATCCCGTGCGCGCTCTTGTACTTCGCATGAAGATCCGCCGAGAATCTTTTTGGGCGCGGCCTCTGGCAAGGTGGCTTGCCGCGCGGCTTGGCGCGGAAGCCCTTTCTCTTGATGCGGTCGTCTGCGTCCCGGCCCACTGGATGGCGCGCATGGCGCGCGGCTTCAACCCGGCGCGCGAGATCGCGCGGGAGCTCTCAGGCCGCCTGGGGCTCCCCTTCCAGGACGGCGTCCTCAGCAGGGGATGGCATTGGCGGCGCCGGCAGTCGGACCTGCCGCGCGCGGCGCGCTTGGCGAATGTCGCAGGGGCGTTTTCCGTGCGAAGCAGGGCGGATCTGGCCGGGAAACGCCTCCTTCTTGTGGACGACGTCATGACGACCGGCGCCACGATGGACGCCTGCGCGCGGGTCCTGCGCATCTCCGGCGCGGTTGACGTCGTCGCGGCGGCTGTGGCAAGGTCTTAGAGCCGAATAATCTTTCGGTTTTCACGGCCCTGTACTTAGACTGGCCGGCCTTCGTCCGGAGGGGTGTTTGGGGGGATCCAACAAAGGGGGAATTATGCGCGTGGCTCGCTTGATCGTCGTCGGGGCTCTTGTCTCTGGGCTTTCCATCGTGGGCGCGGGGCCTGCCACGCCGCCGCCGGCCAGCGCTGCCAAAGGCCCCCCGGGTGCGAAGATGTTGACTCCCGCGGCCCTCTGTCCCAGAGGGACGCTTGCCTACTTCCAGACGGCCCCTCTCCAGACGGCCCGGGAGTCGGTCGACGCCTTCGGCAGCAACGCCTTGGGGATGATGTACGGCATGGCGGCAGGCGGGATCGACGCGTTTTTTGCTTCCCCAACGGGGCAGGCGGTCGATCTCACGCGCAGTCTCGGAATAGTCGTTCTCCCCCCTGCGGCTCCAGGCCAGGATCCCCGCCCCTATTTTTGTGTTCCTGAGACGGCGCCAGGGGCTCTCGCCAAGGCGGTTGAGGCCCAGAAAAAAGCGGCCGCACAGACCGGCGAGCCGCTTTCCGGCCCCCCGGCGGGTCTCATGACCTCGGATATCCGTTCCGTCGACGGGGGATATGCCCTGGTCGGCGAAAAGGGGACCCTGACCGGTTTCGTTTCGGGGGGAACGGCCTGGCCGTGCGCGCTTTCAGGGACGGCCGTGCTTTCGGTGGACCTGGCGGCGGTCCAGCAGGCGTTCAAGAACGAGATCGACGCGGGATTCGCCTCGATGCAGGGAAGATTCCAGGGAGTTCCTGTCGTGCAGGGGGGCATGGATCCGGCGCGTATCGGCGCGTTTTATGTCATCCTTTTGAAAAGCCTGATGAATCAATCCAGCAAGATTGAGCTCGCCATCGACCTTTCCGAGAAGGGATCGACGATCAAGACGCTTCTCGTGCCCAAGCGCGGCACCACCGTCGAGCGGTTTGTGATGACTCAAACCCCAGGGGTCTCCAAATCCGCGCTTGGGGCTCTTTCCGCCAAGGACGCTTGGTGTATGAGTGAAATATCGTGCGATTTTGCGTCGTGCGCCAAGACTTTGGTGAGTTTGACTTCTCGGGTGATGTCGGCTTTGGGCACCCCGATGGATCCCGCTTTGAAACAGAGTGTGGGGGAAATTTTGGCGGCGGGAGCGATAACGGCGACAGGAACCTGGCGCACGACGCCGGGGGACGCTATGGAAATCTCGAACGTCTACACCTGTGCGCAAGCGGGGGTTGCCTCTCGCGGCGTGGATTTCTTCAAACGGATGACGCAGGGAGGGGTCGGCGGCTCGGTGGGAAAACCGAAAACCGTCTCGGCGAAATGCCCTGTCCACTGCTACGAGATGACGATGGGGCCCACCCCTGGATTGCCTCCCGAGATCGCCCAGATGCGACAGCAAATGATCGAAACGTTCTACGGAAAGGGAGCGCTCCAAACCATCGCTCAATCAGGATCCCATGTCGTTCAATCCATGGGGCCCGACAGCGTCAAGCGCGTGGAGGAGATGGTCGAAAAACTGGCTTCTCCCGCAGCCGGGGCGCCGCCCGCCTGGTATGCGAAACTTATGGAATCGATTCCGTCCGCTGCTCAAGGGAGGGGCGGCCTGTCGCTCCTGGGGACGCTGCGCTTCGCCGGCCGTATGATGCAGGCCATGACGGGCGCCAACCCGATGGCGATGCTCGACAAGATGGCCTTGGTCGACTCGGGGATCGGGGGTTACGCCCTTTCCTCGAAGGCAGGATTCGAGTTCGGGATCGTGATCCCCGTGGAGACCTACGGCTTGTCCCAGCAGGTGATGATGCCGCTGGCGATGGCGATGCAGGGAGGGCAAGGCGCCAGGGGCGGGTATGGGGGAGAGGAAGAGGGATATCCTCCGCAGGGGGAATAGGTCAACCCGGCGGTAAGGGGCGCTCATTGACCCGTATCGACGTCGCGCATCGGGCGGACCTGACGGATCCTGAAGGGGTGCGCTTCTGCCGGGCCTTGGGCGAAGCGGGGCTTTTGATCGAGGGGGTGCGGACCTACCGCGCCTATCTTTTTGAAAAATCTCTCTCAAGCGAGACTGCCGACGGGCTGGCCCGGCAACTCCTGGTCGATCCGGTGCTTGAGGTGTACGCGGTGGGGGAACCCCTGCCGGCGCCAAAGGGGTTTTCTCATCGCGTCGAGATCGCGCGCCAGGCGGGCGTCATGGACCCGGTGGAAGGGTCCTTGCGGCGCGCGGCCAAGGAACTCGGCATCGACCTCGCCGGCGTCAAGTGCATGCGCGGGGCGTGGCTTTCGACCTCAGCCAGCCCCCAGGTGATCCAGCGGGCGGTCGAGAAAGCGCTCGCGAACCCGATCGTGGACCAGGTGCAAGTCGACGAGCCCTTGGCGGAAGCCGTTTGGCGCTTCCCGGCGCAGAGCCAGGCCCGCGTCGAGATCCCGATCCGCGACCTTTCCGCCGTGGCTCTCGCGGATCTCTCCCGCGGGCGGGGATGGGGCTTGGCCGATTCGGAAATGCGCGCAATCCAGGACCATTATCGCCAGGTCGGCCGCGAGCCGACCGACGTGGAACTCGAGACCTTCGCCCAGACCTGGTCGGAGCACTGCTCGCACAAGACGTTCCGCGGGAGGATCGTCTGCGAGGGGGGCACCGGTGCCAAGACGATCGACAATCTCCTGAAATCCACGATCGCGCGGGCGACACAGGAGCTCGCGCGCGATTTCTGCGTCTCGGTGTTCGAGGACAATGCCGGTGTCATCCGCTTGGACGATCGCTGGGGCCTGGCTTTCAAGGTCGAGACCCACAACCACCCGAGCGCGATCGAGCCCTACGGCGGGGCGGGAACCGGCATCGGAGGGGTGATCCGCGACATCTTAGGATGCGGCTTGGGAGCCAAGCCGATCCTGAACCTCGACGTTTTTTGTGTGGGGCCCCTGGATGCGGATCCCGCTCGGCTTCCTCTGGGCGTCCTCCATCCGCGCCGTGTCTTAGGCGGCGTGGTGGCGGGGGTGCGCGACTACGGGAACCGGATGGGGATCCCGACCGCGGCGGGGGCTGTGTCGGTCCATCCTGGATATATCGCCAATCCCCTCGTCTTTTGCGGGACGCTGGGGTTGATCCCGCTTTCGGCGGTCGTCAAGCGCGCCCGGCCCGGCGATCTTGTGGTGGTGATGGGGGGACGCACCGGCCGCGACGGGATCCACGGGGCGACCTTCTCGTCGGAGACGCTGACAGCCCAGTCGGAAACCGCCTCGTTCGGGGCGGTCCAGATCGGCGACCCGATCACCGAAAAGCGCGCGATGGACGCGCTTCTTTTGGCCCGCGACCGGGGGCTTTTCACGTGCGTCACCGACTGCGGCGCCGGGGGGCTCTCAAGCGCTGTCGGGGAGATGGCCAAGGATCTGGGGGCCGAGGTCGATCTCGACAAGGTCCCCTTAAAATACGCGGGGCTCACCTACCGCGAAATCTGGATCTCGGAGTCCCAAGAGCGAATGGTCCTGGCAGTTCCGCCGGCGCACTGGCCAACCTTTCAAGCCCTCTGTGTTGCTGAAGAGACAGAGGCGGCCGCAATCGGCCGCTTCACGGGAAATAACCGTCTGGTTCTCCGTTTTTCTGGAACGGTGGTCGCTGAGATGGACCTGGCTTTCCTTCATGACGGATGCCCCCGTCCGACCTTGGCGGCATCCTCGCGCCCCGAGCCCGACGTCCCAAAGGAGCGCTCTCCCACCGGCGTGGCGCCGGGGGAGGCCTTGCGGAAGATCCTGGCGGCCGTCGATGTCGCCAGCAAGGAATGGATCGTCCGCCAGTACGACCATGAGGTGCAGGGGATGTCGGCCGGAAAACCGCTCGTGGGGCCATTTCATGACGGTCCCGGCGATGCGGCGGTCCTGACCCCTTTGCGCGGCCAGACGCTGGGCGCGGCGGTGGGGCTGGGGCTCAAGGTCCACTACGGGATGCTGGACCCCTACCGGATGGCCGCGAGCGCCATCGACGAGGCGCTGAGGAACGTCGTCGCCGTCGGGGGGGATCCGGCGCGCACCGCCATCTTGGATAATTTTTGCTGGGGGGATACGCGCGACCCGCACCAACTGCATGCGCTGACGCGGGCCGCCGAGGCCTGCTACGACATTGCCAAGGCGTTCGGGACCCCCTTCATTTCGGGCAAGGACAGCCTCCACAACACCTACGAGGTGGACGGGAAGCGCGCCTCGATCCCACCGACCCTTCTCGTGTCGGCGCTCTCTGTAATTCCCGACGTGCGCCACGTGACATCGATGGATTTCAAGCGCGCCGGCGACGCGGTCTATCTTGTGGGTTTGACGCGCCGCGAATTGGGGGGGTCTTTGTATCACGTTTTGTGCGGAGGCGCAGGCGGGATCGTCCCGGCTGTCGATGCCGAGGGCTCGCGGAGGACCTTCGCGGCGCTCTTCGAGGCGATTCGCGCCGGCTGCGCGGCCGCCTGTCACGATCTCTCCGAAGGGGGGCTGGGGGTAGCCCTGGCGGAGATGGCCTTCGCCGGAAATCTCGGCGCCAACATCAACTTGGGCGACGTCGCGGTCGGCGCCGACGTCGCCGCCGCCGCCGAAATCCTTTTTTCCGAGTCGAACGGCCGGTTTCTTGTGGAAGTACCTCCTGGGAAGGAGGGGGCGTTCCAGATGCTGATGGGGTTGGCGAAAGTCCCTTGTCAGCGGATCGGCCGGACGCAAAAGGAGCCGGTCCTGCGCTGCCGGGGTGAGGCCGGCGGGATCATTCTGGAAGAGCCGCTCTCGGAGCTCAAGCGCGTTTGGCAGGAAGTTCTCCCCCGCGCCATGGAAGGGCCGCCTCCCGATGAAGCCTAAGATCCTCGTGCTGCGCACGGCCGGCACCAATTGCGACGAGGAGACCGGTTTCGCTTTTGCGCGGGCGGGGGGTGATCCCGCGCCGGTGCATATTGCGCGCCTGATCGAGAAGTCGTCGCTCCTCGCGGATTTCCAGATCCTCTGTCTGCCGGGGGGATTCAGCTACGGCGACGACCTGTCGGCCGGGAAGATTTTGGCCAATCAGCTTTCCATCTTTCTTCAGGAGGAGATCCTGCGGTTCATCGACAAGGGGGGGCTGGTTCTTGGAATCTGCAACGGGTTCCAGGCGCTTGTCAAAGCCGGGATCCTGCCGGGAATGAGCCGCCCCTGGCGCGTCGAGGCGACTCTGGCGGCCAATGAGTCCGGGCGATTCGAGGCGCGCTGGGTGTCTCTGGCTTGTCCCTCGTCGGTGAGCGTCTTCATGCGGGGGATGTCGGCCCTGGAACTGCCGGTGGCACACGCCGAGGGGAGGTTCGTGCCTGCCGATCCGGAGGTCCTGAGCCGCCTGCGCACGGGGCGTCAGATCGCGCTCTGCTACACCACCCCCGATGAAACCGTTCCGCGCTATCCGGGGAATCCCAGCGGCTCGGTGGAGGGGATTGCAGGTATCAGCGACCCCACCGGCCGGGTCTTGGGGCTCATGCCTCATCCGGAGCGTCATGTCTTCCGTCGACAGCACCCCGCCGCCGCCGCGCGGCGTTGGGCCGCGCTCGCGGCTCCTGGTTCCTTGCCCCCGTTCGAAGAAGAAGAGGGAGAAGGCCTACAGGTTTTCCGAAATGCCGTCGATAGTGTAAAATGACACGTCCCTTCACTAGGAAGGGGCGCCGGGGAGGCCTCGTGAAGGAATCGGAGCGCGCCAAGAAGATTCTGGCCATCGACGACGAGGTCGAGTTCCTGGCCGCCATCAAGCAGGTTTTGTCGACCGCCGGCTTCAACGTGACCACCGAGTCGGACCCCCGGGAAGGCCTGTCCAAAGCCATCGCAGAGCGGTTCGATCTCATCATCCTGGACGTCGCCATGCCCAGCATGGACGGCTACCAGATCTGCGAACGCCTCAAGGTCGAGCGGGCCACCTTCAATGTGCCCGTTCTCTTTGTGTCGGCCAAGCGGGAGCCGGCGGACCTCCTGAAAGGATTCTTCTCCGGGGCGCACGAATATCTGATGAAGCCGGTCCGCCAGGCGGACCTGGTGAGCAAGGTCGAGCGGCTTTTACGTTAGGAGCCAGCGCGATGCTGCGGAAAGGTCTGTTCCTCGCCGTTTTGGGAGGGGGCCTGGCGGCCGGACCGCTTGTGGCCGCCGAGGACGCTCCTCCCGTGATTCTGCATATCCACGGGGATCCTTGGAAACACCCCCGCCAGACGGCGAGCTCCGTTCATCTGGGGTGGTGGCTGGAGGGAGGAGTCAAGAAGAAAGACGAAATCTACCGGGCTACATACTCCCAGGACGGCGGCAAGACATGGGAGAGTCTCTATGCGGGGCATCAGCCGTCATATGTCTGGTCTTTGGCGGGCCAACCCACGACGGGGGATGGCGTCTTGCGGGTCGAGCTCGTGGGCGCCGACGGCAGAGTCGTCTGCAAGGATGAGATCACCGGCGTTGTCATAGACGACGTCGTGCCGGAAGTCGTGGCCGAGACGGCGCCTCTTTCCAAGGATCGGCGGATCCTTGTGCATGCGAATCTAAAGAACATCGGGCCTTCAGGGCTTGCGCTCGTCCAAGTGTGGGTGACGCGCGACGGAGGTTTCCGATGGCACTCCGCCGGGACGGTGAAGGACCAGACGACCCCTTTCCAGTTCGAGGGGGAGAAAGGCCATTACGGCTTCATCATGACGGGGGTGAGTGGGGCGCGTGCTTTTGAGCTCCATCCGGTTCCCGGAGAAAAACCAGAGGTCGAGGTCGACATCTCCCCCGAGGAGCCGATGGTCCGGCTCCAGGTGGGGCCAGTCCCCCGCTTCCCCAGGGCTGCCGAGACGGTGGCGTTCGAGTGGACGATCGTCGATGAGGACCTCCCTGAGAATCCGGCGACCGCCGAGTACCGCACGAGCGAAGGGAAGTGGGTCGAAATCTTCAAGGGGGGGCCGGCCGAGGGGAGTCATCTCTGGACGCTCCCGTCGGTTTCCATGTCGATTGTAGATCTGCGCGTGCGCGCGCGCGACCTGCGCGGCAACAGCGGTGAACAGATCAAGCGGATTGCCTGCTGGGTCGACGCGGATCCCCCGGCGGGAGAGATTCTTGGGCCCGCCGTGTGGGACCGGGAAGGGGAGATCGAGGTCCATTATCGGGTCAACGAATCCGGTTCCGGGATCGAGCGGGCGCAGATGCTCTACAGGACTCCCGGTGGGGATTGGCACCCGTTCGCGACACTTCCCCCCGCGGGCAGCGTCGTACGGCGGATGCTTCAGGACGGCGCTTATGAACTCGTTATCACCGCCCGCGACCGGGCGGGAAACGACGTTCCGCCCGAGGCGGCAAACCTTTTCGCGATCTTGGTGGATCGCGCCTTGCCTGCGGTCCGGATCGACGCAGTCGCTGCCACGCCCGAGGGGGTATCTTTGGCGTGGTCGTCGAGCGATCCAAACCTGGGGAATGCGCCGGTCCAGCTCTCCTGCCGAGTCGATGACCAGACATCCTGGACCGTTTTGAAGGAGGGACTCCCGGCTGTGGGAACGTGGGCGGGGCCCTTGCCGGACGGGATCCGCGAGGGGATGGGGGTGACGCTCCGCGCCGTCTGCACCGACCTTTCAGGGAAATCGGTCGCCGCGGTCGTCGCGATCCGAGTCACGGGAGAGGTCCCGATGGTCCATCTCAAGGAGGTCCGGTTCACCGATGTCCTCAAGCTTATCGTGGCGTGGGAGTCGGCCGGCGTGAACTTGGCCCAGGATCCGGTCGACCTGAAGGTGGTTTTCTGGCGGGGGGCAGAGCAGGAAGTGCTGTTTCATCGGACGAACCTCCCCGCTGTTGATTCCCTCACCATCTCGATTCCCAAGGAACTTCCCGCGAACCAGATCTTCGTGGAGGTGGGATGCCGCAACCAGTGGGGAGCCCGACAATGCCAATCGGCCACCGTGGACCTCACCCGGCCCGAAAAAGGATATCCGGCTTTTCGCTTCACAGGGGTGGCCGTTCAGGAAGGGCGTCTCACGGTGAAATGGGAGACGGAAGGGGTGGGCGCGAGCGAGAAAAGCGTGGCGGTGGAGTACGGCGAGGAAGGGGGAGAGATCACCGTCCGAAAGGGGTTGCCGGCGGTTGGCGAACTGGCGCTCGACGTCCTCCTCAAGGGGCGCCAGTCGATCCGGATCCGGGGTCTCTGCGTCGACAACAAGGGGTGTGAAGGGGAAGCGACGGTCTTTGTCGTCATTCCGGAGTCTGTGTCCGGAGGGGGAGATCGTGCGGGCCTGCGGATACAGCAGATCGTTCTCGACGGTCGCCGGGTGACGGTGAGTTGGGCGACGCCCGAGGACGCCGGGAAAGAGGCCGTCGGCCCGGTCCGCCTCGAATGGAAGAGCGGCGAGGAGTGGGTCGTCGTCAAGGATAAGCTCCCGCCCAGCGGGACATTTACCTGGGAGGTTCCTGCCAGCGCGGGAGGGGCGATTGCCCTGCGGGTCGCCCGCGAAGGAGATCCGTCGGCGAGCGCCGTCGAGACGGTAGCGTTGGGGCCGAGCCGCTCGGCCGTGAACGTGCTGCCGGTCATCGGGCAGCCGCAAGGGACGGGGACGGACCGCCCCCAGGCGCGCGCGATCTGGCCGAGCGAGGCCCTTCCGGACGCCACGCCCGAGGGTCCTCCCCCCGGGGTATCTGTGCCGGATCCCCTGCGGCTCGCCCGCGAGATGCTCGCCCACGGGCACGCGGAGGAGGCCGACCAATTCCTGCGGGTGTATCTGGCCAAGCGCCCCGACGCCCTGGAGGCTTACCTCCTCCAAATTCAGGCCTTGAGGTTTTTAAACCGCAAGGGGCCCGAGCTCATCGATCTCTACCGACGGGCGCTCTCCTTGAGCCCTTATAACGCGACGCTTCTGGGCGACCTGGGGATCTACTTTATGGTCGAGGAGAGGGATTTTAAGCAGGCTCTGGCCTATTTCGAGGAGGCCCTGGGCGCGGGGCAGACGCCGGAGGCGTACCACAACGTCGGACGCGCGCGTTTTCACCTGAGGGATTACGTCCTGGCCGCGGCCGCCTTTGAGAGGGCCTTGGCGATCGACCCGCGTTTCTCGGAGGCCCGTTATTTTCTTGCCAGGCTCTATACGGAAACTCCCCTGCGGGATTCCCACAAGGCCGCCCGCCTCTGGGAGGTGGTCCGCGCCGAATCGAAGGACAATCCGGAGCGCGCCTCCCGCGCCGAGGACGAACTCGCGAAATTGCGCTAAGAAATTATCCCAAAAGTGGTGAGGTGCGCTGATCCGATCTATCTGGTAGCCAGAAAGGAGGCTGCCGATGGGACGGAAAGCGAGGATGGG
>SBBH01000257.1 GCA_005239795.1 Planctomycetales bacterium | reverse complement strand
GTCCGCGCCAAGTGTGACTCCCCCCCTGCCCAGAGCGCCTGCGCGAGCGCCGCCGCCCCGAGAACACCCCAGGCCGCCGCATGCGTCGGCCAGGCCAGGGGCCGGCGTCTTCCTTCTTTATCTCTGTCACTTGCGACGGCCCAATCCCAGAGAAGAAGGAGCGCGGGGAAGACGGCGCCCGACTCCTTGGCGAGAAGTGCCCCCAGGCCGCATCCGGCGACAGCCGCGAGACGTCCTGACGACAGCCTCGACCGGACGCGGGCGAAAAGAGCCAAGCCCATCAGCATGAAAAATGCCGACAGGAGATCGGCGCGCCCTGACACGTAGATGACCGCTTCCCCCTGCAGGGGATGGAGGAGAAACATCCCTGTGGCGAACGCGGCGGCGCCCGGCGAGGTGAAACGACCCGCCAGGACGAACACTAGGAAGCCGTTCACGAGGTGCATCAAGAGATTCGTGACGTGGTAGCCTGCAGGGGTGTTTCCCCAGAGCGCATGTTCACACCAGATCGAAAATCCTGTGAGAGGACGGAGTTGAGTCAGAAGAGCCCCCAGATTCCCGTTCTGGAGGGGGCGATTCTCCACCACAACGTGGAGATCGTCGTACTGGAAAGGGACTCGGAAAACATGGGCATAAACAAGCCCCGCCGCCGCCAGAAAGAGCAGGGTCCACAGGCGGGCCGGGCGCGCGGTTAGGATTCGTGCAAACACAGAAGTTATCTCCGCACGACCCCTTATGGTTTCCACAGGCGGGGATAAACGAGGTGCGGACAATCATACTGGAAACGCCGCTCAATGGCGGCGGCGGCCTCTGACTCCCCTTTTTTCCGGTAGAGCAACGCGAGGCGTATATAGACCTCCTGTAAACAAGGAGGAAAACAAAGCGCCATCTTGAAATCTTGTATCGCTCCCTCGGGATCGGCGAAAGCGTCCATCCTCAACACCCCGCGCGCGGCATGGGCCTGGCCCAAAGGCAGGAAGAGATCGATCGCCAGGTTAAAGCAAGAGATCGCCTCCTGCGCATTCCCCTGTCGGGTCCAGCGCATTCCTTCGTCATACTGGCGGAACGCCTCTTCCAACGCTTCCATCCTCCGTTGAAAAACCTCTCTGAGATCCGCTCCCGGCGGGGCGGCGCGCGCGAGAAGATTCTCCACCACAGGATGGATCCTGATGTCGCGGGGGTTGGCCCGGAATGCGAGCATCACATGGGCCAGGGCTGTCTGGATCTCGTCGCGGGCCCGGTCGCTTTCGCCGCGTGCAGCCGAGGCCTCGGCGCTCCGGCTGTAGAGGTTCGCAAGCATCATCCGCGCCTTGTAGTCCCCATTCATGTTGAGAACCGTCTCGTAGCACCGCCGGGCCTTCTCCCACTCGCCGGTCTGAAGGTAGATATTCCCGAGATTCCCGAACGGCTCAACCCAGAGGATATCCCGGAACATCCAGGCCGACAGGAGATGCTCCCGCTCGGCCCGCCTGAAATCCCGCTGATCCTGAAAACCCAGGCCCAGGTTCGTCCGCGGGCGAAAGCCGCGCGGGGCCTTGCGAACCGAATCGGCATACAAGGATCTGTCATCTTTCCAGGTGAGAACCCGGTGCGACGCGAAAAACCCCAGGAGAACAAGAGCCGAAACGGCGCAGGCGCGCGCACATTTTCCGAAGGGAAGACAGGGACCGAGGAAAGCGACAATCCAGGCCGACCCCAATGCGGGAAGGTACAGCCGATGCTCAAAGATGAAATCGGCCACGCGAAACAAGCTCGACGTGGGCGCGAGCGTCGCCAGGGCCCAGAAGATCCCGAAGGCGGTCGTGTCGCCGCGAGCCGCGACGCGCCCGACGGCCCAGAATCCGGCGCCGATCCATACCATCCAAAGGAGCGCCACATCAGGAGCGTCTGCCAGGAGATAAACGACATTCCAATCATGGTCGATGTTCAACCCCTGCGGCAGGACCCAGAGCCCGGCGTAGCGCAGGATCACGCGACTCTGCGTCAGAAAATATTCGTTGCGCCAAATGACGTCGCCGACCGCGTCGAGCGGGCCGCGTGTGCGCCGCCGCACGGGGTCTCCATAGAAGGAGCGCGCCTCCGGGGAAGCCGCCAGGACATCCTGGTTGTGCAACAGCTGGTTGGCGACGCCCAAATGCGTCCAAAGCTGGAGGACCGATAGAAACACAGCCAGAGTGAGGAACGCCCGCCGGCCGGCGGCGAGCGCCTCGCCTTCCTCCCAGCCGCTCGCCCACAAGAGAAGAGCCACGATCGCGGCAGCCGTCAGGAAGAGCGCCATGCCGATCCCCGGCGGCCAGGCGAAAAGTGCGAGGCAGACCCCTGCGTGGGCGAAGAATCCCCTCCAAACCAGACCTGTCCCCACACCCGCCCACAGGGGGTGCTCTCCCCGACAGAGTGCCGCCGCCAGAACGAGCATGACAAGAGGCAACGTCACGGCGTTTTCCTTGGCGCCCAGGGCGAGCGCCCAGAAAAGGAGCGCTCCTGCCCCCCAAGCCCAGCGCGCCCAGGAAGGGCTGAAGGACGCGCCGCCCCCCAAACCCTTCAAGAAGAAAAAAAGCGAAAGGAGATAAAACAGCGCGCACAACCTCTCATAGCACTGAGCGATATAGATGGCCCCTTGGCTCGTGGCCGGATGGATCGCCCAGGCCAGGACCGCCACCATCCTCCAAAAGAGATTGACGGGCTTGCCGCGCAGATCCCCCCAAGCCCCGAGAAGCGCGTAGAGAACCAGGCTGACCCCCACGTGCAAAACCAGGTCCATGACGTGATAAGCCAAGGGACTGCTCCCCACGGCCATCCACTTGCATAGGACGTAAAAAAAAATCACCAGACCCCGGCCGGTGAAGAGGCCCGACACCCCCCCCCAATCCTCGTTCATGACCCCCAGATGTTCGCGGACCGCCTTGTCGTCGTCGAAGTGCCAGCCCGTCTGGAGCATCCCGCCGTAGACGGCCGAGATGGCGACGACGATCGCGAGGACCGGTATGAACCTCTTCACAGGACGCGCGAGGTCGCAAAGGCCGACCGAGGGGCCCCGCGCCGGATCTGGCGGCAAATCCGCTCGGCCACGGACAGGACCCGGACGGCGTCCTCCAGGGTGGGGCTCGGGCCCGCGGTCTTGCCCCGCACGTGCGCCAGGAACGCCGCCAGCTCCGCTTTCAGAGGCTCCGGGCCATGGGCGACGCGCTCCTCGAAGCGTAAAAAGCGCCCCACTCCCTCCTTGGCGGCGCCGGGCGAGGCCAGTTCTTCCGGTCGGGGAGCTCTCAAGCGTCGCGCGAAGCGGACCCGACGTTCCTTGAGATCGGCGGCTCTGTAGACGCCGGGAGAAAAAATCCGGATCCGGCGTGTCGTTCCGGCGGCGGCGCGGCTGGCCGAAAGCGAGGCGACGGCGCCGTCGGCGAAGCGCAGCCGGACGCTCGCGACATCCTCCTGGTCGGCGATGACGCGCGCGCCGACGGCGTCCACCGAGCGGACCGCCGCCGGACAGAGGGAAAGAACCAAGTCCAAATCGTGGATCATGACATCCATCACGACCCCCAGATCGAGCGAGCGGAAGGGGAAGGGACTCGCCCGAACGGTTTCGACGTACAGGGAGCGGTCTCGACGCGGCCGGATCGCCTGGAAGGCCGGGTTGAACCGTTCGATGAACCCCGGGACAAGAACCGCGCCGCTCCGGGCCGCCACGCGCGCGAGCCGGCGCACCGCCGCGGCGCTCCCCGTGACTGGCTTTTCGAGGAGAACCGCCACCCCGCGCGCGAGAAAAAACTGCGCCGTCTCCTCATGGCTGGCCGCGGGGACCGCAACGCTCACCGCGTCAAGATCCGCCGGAAGATCCGACAATCGCCCGACCGCTTGGGCGCCGAAGCCCTCCGCGACGTCGCGGGCGCGACCGGCGTTCGTATCGCAGACGGCCGCGAGACATACCCCCGGCAGAGCGCCGTAGATCCGGGCGTGGTGGCGGCCATGGTGCCCGACCCCCACGACCGCCACGCGCAGGGACCCTCTCCCCTTCATGCGCGCTCAGTGATCATGAATTTCATCTGCGCTTCGGCGACGACGACCCCCTCGACTTTGGCGATCGCTTGGACCTGGGCCAGCTTGTCGCGGATCCGGATCGCCTCGACCTCGATCATGAGGCGGTCGCCGGGGATCACGGTCTTGCGCAGCTTCACCTTGTCGGTGGTCATCAGGATCGGCACCGACGAGGAGTCAGCTTCCGGATCGGCAATCAGGAATCCCGCCACCTGCGCCATCGCCTCGATCTGGAGGACCCCCGGCATGATGGGACGCCCCGGATAGTGCCCCTGGAAGAAAGGCTCGTTGATCGTGACGTTCTTGACGCCAACGACGCGCTTGCCGGGAACGAATTCCAGGATCCGATCGACCATGAGAAAGGGATACCGGTGCGGGAGCATCTTGAAAATCTTCTGGATGTCGATCACCTGGGGGTTGCCCCGCTCCTGCGAGAACTCGCCGCGCGCGGTCTGGATCTGCTCGTGAAGCTTGCGCACGAAGCGCATGTTCGTCTTGTGGCCGGACTTGACCGCGATGATGTGCCCCGCGAGAGTCACGCCCAGCACCGCGAGATCTCCATAGAGGTCCAGGATCTTGTGGCGGACGAACTCGTTGGGGAACCGGAGGGTGTTCTTGACAACACCCGTCTTTCCCACAACCAGGGTGTTCTCGTAGGTAGCACCTTTCCCGAGGCCTTGGCGGCGCAGGGACTCGACCTCGCTTTCCAGACAAAAGGTCCGCGCCGCGGCGATGTCGCTCGCGAACGCCTCCTCGGTCAACTCCAAGCTCAGGTGCTGGGAGTCAAGAAAGGTCCCGGTGTTGCTGTAGGAGAGCGTATAGGTCACGCGCAGGGAGCCGCCGCTCGCAGGAAGGGCCACGAGCGCGACGTCCCCGTCCGAGATAGAGACCGGTTCCTGGATTGCAAACGCCTTCTGCTCGATCCCCTGTTCAACGTTCCCAGCGGCCCCGAGGGCGGACAAAAAATCCCGCGCGCTCCCGTCCATAGCGGGGACCTCGGGGCCGTCGATCTCCATCACAAGATTGTCGATGCCGACCCCCTGCACCGCCGCCAGCAGATGCTCCACCGTCTGGACCTCGGCGGCGCCCGCCTTGAGGCAGGTCTGGCGCAGACGCTCTCCCAGCGACGAAACGGCGACGGGAACGCGCGGCGCCCCCGCCAGATCGATTCGGACGAAAACGAGCCCCGTGTGGGGAGGGGCGGGGGAGAGCTTG
>SBBH01000212.1 GCA_005239795.1 Planctomycetales bacterium | reverse complement strand
GGAGGTTCCCATGACGACCGGTAGGAAGTGGGCGGCCACCGCCGCGCTCTTTCTTGTTTTGATGGCGGGAATCCTGGCGGGCCGCTTCCTCTTCCCGCGCGGCGCTCCCGCGGGGCCTGCCGTGTCCGGGGTCGCGGCCCCTGGGGTCCCGGAGGAAAAAACGGTCTGGACCTGCTCCATGCACCCGCAGATCCGGATGGATAAGCCCGGCCCCTGTCCCATTTGCGGGATGCCCCTGATTCCGGCGCAGGGCTCGGGCGGCTCCGACGGGGTCGTTCGCCTCGGGGAGGGGGCCCGCCGCATCGCTTCGATCGAGGTCGAGGAGGTGAAGCGCCGGGCGCTCCATCACGAGATCCGAACCGTCGGGCGTATCGACTTTGCTGAGCCGCGCGTGGCGCATCTGGCGGCCCGCATCGACGGCCGCGTGGAGCGGCTCTACGCGGATTTCACGGGGGTCGCCGTGGCCGAGGGAGACCACCTGGTGGATCTCTATTCGCCGGATCTCGTCCTGGCCCAGGAAGAGCTGCTTCTGGCGGACCGGCATCTCGCGGCCACCCCCGAGGGGAAAGGAAACCTCCGTTTGGCCGCCGAGTCGGCCCGCGACGCGGCGCTCCAGAAACTGCTCCTCTGGGGGGTGACGCAGTCCCAGATCCATGAACTGCGCCGGGAAGGGCAAGCCCGGACGGTCCTCACGATCCACGCCCCGATCGGCGGCACCGTGATCGAGAAGCCCGTGCGCGAGGGGATGTACGTCAAGATGGGAGACCCCCTCTACACGATCGCGGACCTCTCGACGGTTTGGCTCTACGCCGACGTCTACGAGTACGAGCTCCCCTGGATCGCGCTGGGGCAGGAGGCGGCCGTGGAGGCGGAAGGGGCGCCGGGCGAGCGTTTCACGGGGACGCTGGCCTTCATCGATCCGGTCGTGAGCGACGCCACGCGCACCGTCCGGGTCCGCGTCAACCTCGCCAATCCTGGGGGGCGGCTCAAGCCGGGGATGTTCGCGAAGGTGGTTCTCGGCGCCCGGCTCGGCCCCGACGGCACGCGCGCCGCCTCGGCCCTGGCGGGGAAGTACGCCTGCCCGATGCACCCGGAGGTGTTCGCCGATGAACCGGGCGACTGCCGGATCTGCGGAATGGCGCTTGTGCGCAGGCCGGATCCCGTGCGCACGCAGGAGGACACCGCGCCGCCGCGGTATGTCTGCCCGATGGCTTGTCAGGAGCCGTCGCCCCAGCCGGGAACGTGCGCCGTTTGCGCCATGACCCTTGTGGAAGAGCCGGCGCAGGATCCGGACGACCCACAACTCGTGGCCGTGCCGGCGAGCGCCGTTCTCGACACGGGCGTCCGCCAGGTGGTCTATCAGGAGCTTGAGCCCGGCGCCTACACCGCGCGGGAGGTCCATTTGGGGCCTCGCGCGGGGGATTTTTATCCCGTGCTCTGGGGGATCGCCGAGGGGGCTCGCGTCGTCACGCGGGGGAATTTCCTGATCGACTCGCAGTCCCAGATCGAGGGGGAGCCGAGCTTGCTTTTTCCCGGAGGGGCCGGCGGGAAGCGGACGGATGGCGCGGGCGGTCCGAGCGGCCACGGAGGCCATGAAGGCCACGGAGGGCACTGATGATCGTCCGGGCGCTCATCTCCTGGTGTCTCCGGAACCCCGCGCTCGTGGGGATCTTGGCGCTGGGGGCCGGCGCCGCTGGCGCGGCGGCGCTCGTCGCCACACCGGTCGACGCCATTCCCGACATCGGCGAGAAGCAGGTGATCGTCTTCGCCGACTGGCCGGGGCGCTCTCCGCAGGATGTCGATGACCAGGTGACCTATCCCTTGACGGCGGCGCTTTCGGGGACGCCGCAGGTCAAGACCATTCGTTCAATGTCGGGGTTCGGCTTTTCCATGGTTTTCGTCATCTTCGAGGACGGCGCCGACTACTACTGGGCCCGCTCGCGCGTCTTGGAGCGCCTCTCGGCTGCAGAGGGAAGGCTTCCGGAGGGGGTCGTCCCCGCCCTGGGGCCCGACGCGACGGCCCTCGGACAGATCTTCTGGTATACGATCGAGGGGGAAGGGTTTTCCCTCGAGGAGCTGCGCACGACGCAGGATTGGTTCGTCCGCTACCAGTTGAACGCCGCCCCCGGTGTGAGCGAAGTCGCCTCCATCGGAGGGCATGTCCGGGAGTACCAGATCGACGTCGATCCGGACCGCCTGCGCGCGCACCGGGTGACGCTGCCCGAGGTTTTTGAGGCGGTCCGGCGCTCCAACCTCGACGTCGGCGCGAAGGTCGTCGAGAAGAGCGGTTTGGAATTCTTCATCCGCGGCGTGGGGTTCGTGAAATCGATCGAGGATCTGGAAGTAATCGTCATCCGCCAGGAAGGAGGGACGCCGCTCTACGTGAAGAACGTGGCGCGGGTGACTTTGGGGCCGGAGTTTCGCCGTGGGGCCCTCAACAAGGAGGGGGTCGAGGCGGTCGGGGGGATCGTGCTCGCGCGCTTCGGGGCCAACCCCCGGGACGTGATCGAGGCGGTCGTCGAAAAGATCCGCCGGATCGAGCCGGGGCTTCCCGAGAAGATCCTCCCCGACGGCCGCCGCTCGCGGATGCGGATCGTCCCGTACTACGACCGGAGCGTCATCATCGGGGAGACCCTGGCGACCCTGAAGGACGCGCTCACGGAAGAGCTCCTCTGCGCGGGGGCGGTGGTCCTGATCTTCCTCCTGCACCTGAGGGCTTCGCTCGCGATCCTGGCGACCCTGCCGCTCTCGATGGCGATGGCCTATATCGCGATGTACGCGCTGGGGGTCGACGCCAACATCATGTCCCTGGCGGGGCTGGCGATCGCGATCGGCGACATCGCCGACATGGGGATCATCATGACGGAGAACATCTACCGGCATCTGGCGGCCCGGCGCGGCGAGGCGATGACGCGCGGCGGCTACTTCAAGGTCGTCGAGGAGGCGGCCCACGAGGTGGGGCCGGCGATCCTGACGGCGGTCACGAACACGATCCTCTCGTTCATCCCCGTCTTTTTCCTGGAGGATCAGGAGGGGAAGCTGTTCAGGCCCCTGGCCTACACAAAGACCTTCGCGATCGCCGCCTCGGTGGTTCTGGCGCTCACCGTGGTCCCCTCCATCGCGTTGGTGGTCTTGCGGGAGGTTTCCTGGCGCCGGCGCGTCCGCGTGGCCGCGAGCGTGGGGTCCGCCCTTGCTGCCTGCTTGGGTCTGCATGCGCTTCTTCTTTGGGGGTTCGGCCCGGGGCGGGGCGTCTCCGGTTGGCCGACGGCCTGCGCCGCGGGTCTCATGGTGGGGGCGGCGGTCTGGCGCATGACCGGGGAGCGGCTTGTTCCCGTGGAGGCCAACCCCGTCTCCCGGCTGATCGGGCGCGCCTACACGCCCAGCCTCCGGTGGGTTCTGGCGCACCAGGGGATGTTCCTGTCGTTCTCGGCGTCCCTCATCGTTTTCGGGCTCGTGATCTGGCTGGGATTCGGGACGGTCTTCGCATGGATCCGGGCGCCGCTCGCGCGCGCGGGGCTCGACCCGGGAGCGACGCGCCCCTGGTCGGCCGCGGCGCACGCCTTCCCGGGATTGGGGCGCGAGTTCATGCCGCCTCTCGATGAGGGGTCGTTCCTCTACATGCCGTCGCTCCTGCCGGCGGGGTCCCTGACGCAGGCCCTGGAAGTGATCGGCCGGCAGAACGCCCGGATCCGCGAGGTGCCGGAGGTCCTCGACGTCGTCGGGAAGATCGGGCGCGCGGAGTCGGCCCTGGATCCGGCCCCGATCGGGATGGTTGAGACGATCATCACGCTCAAGCCCGGCTCCGCCTGGCGCGAGAGGCCCGTTCGGCGCCTGTTCTCCGCCTGGCCCGTGTGGATCAAGCTCCCGCTGGCGCGGATCTGGCCCGAGACGCGCCGGATCACGAAAGAGGAGATCCTGCTTGAGCTCCAGGAGAAGGCCGCGATCCCGGGGGTCCTTCCCACTTGGCTTCAGCCGATCCAGACGCGTCTGGTCATGCTGTCGACGGGATTCCGCGCCATGATGGGGGTCAAGATTTTTGGGCCCGACCTGCGCCAGATCGAGCGGATCGGCCTGGCGATGGAGCGGGAACTTCGGCAGGTCCCCGGGGCGGTCGATGTGGTGGCCGACCGGATCGTGGGGAAGCCTTGTCTCGAATATGTGATCGATCGGGAGGCGGCCGCCCGCTACGGCGTCCGCGTCGAGGACCTGCAGGACGTGATCGAGACCGCCGTCGGGGGGGAGCGCACGACGACCACCGTGGAGGGGGTGAACCGCTTCCCGGTACGTGTCCGCTACGCGCGGGAGCTGCGCGATTCGCTGGAGGCGCTCGAGAGGGTTCTCGTCCCCGCCTCCCGGGGAGAGGGAGGGGCGATGGGCGGGGGGAACGCCGTCCAGATCCCCGTCACCGCGGTCGTGAAATTCCGCTTCACGATGGGGCCGCAGGAGATCAAGAGCGAGAACACGCTCAAGGTCGGCTACGTCACCTTGAATACGCGCGACCGGGACGAGATCTCGGTGGTGGAAGACGCCGACCGTCTGCTGGCGGCGCGGATCGCCGACGGGACGATCCCCCTCCCTCCCGGCTATTACTATCAGTGGGGGGGGCAGTTCGAGGCCCAGGTGCGCGCGACGAAACGGCTCAAGATCCTCATCCCGACGGTCCTGGCGCTGATGTTCCTTCTCATCTACCTGGGGTTCGGGAAGTGGTGGCTGGCGCTGGTGGTCCTGTTCGGGATCTCCGTCTCGGTGACGGGCGGTTTTCTCATGCTCTGGGGGTGGGGGGTGAACTTGAGCGTCGCGGTCTGGGTCGGCGTGATCGCGCTCCTCGGGGTCGCCGACGACGACAGCGTGGTGATGCTGACCTACCTTGAGCAGACGTTCGCGGGGAGCCGGCCTCGCTCCGTCCAGGAGGTGCGCGATCTCGTGGTCGAGGCGGGCGCCAAACGGATCCGCCCCTGCCTGATGACGACCGCCACGACCGTGATCGGCCTGATTCCCGTCTTTCTGGCCACGGGGCGCGGCGCGGACGTCATGGTGCCGATGGCGATCCCCTCCGTGGGAGGGATGGCGATACAACTGATCACGCTTTTCGTGGCGCCGTGTTGCTATGCGGCTGTGATGGAACGGAAGCTGAAGCTTTGATACCCTTCGACGTCACGCGGTGCGTCGGGCGGGAGCCGGACGGGGATCGGCCGGCGCGGACAGCCCCGGTTTCCCGAGATCACGCGAGGGTATGCGCGCTCTCCCCTCGGAAAAAAGGTAGGCTAGACTGAGATCAACGAAAGGGAGGAGCCATGGCGATCGCACGGAAAAGTCATATGAGGGGGCGGCGGATGCTCGACCGGATCACGGCGGCCCGGATCATGTCGAGCCCCGTGGCGCTGGTGCGCGAGACCTCTCGGGTGCGGGAGGCGGCCCAGGTCATGAGCAGCCGGGGGATCAGCACGGTGGCCGTCCTTGACGCCGCCGGCGGCGTTACGGGGATCGTGACCGCCGCGGATATCGTCCGGTTCGAGCCGAAGCACCGTTGCCGGGTCTTCAGCGGGAAGCGGGGGTATCACGTCGACTGCTTGGGCGACGAGATCATCAGGCGCGTCATGACCCGCGGTCTTTTGACCGTTTCCCCGTCCGAAACCGCCGCGTCGGTCGCGCGCAAGATGGTCGAGAACAAGATGCACCGCGTGATCGTCGAGAAGAACGGTCGGGCCGTCGGGATCGTGACAGCGATGGACCTGGCCCGGTGCCTCTGGAAGGCCTCGGAAAAAGGCGCCTCCCTTGGCGGCGACCAGCGGACGGGGCGCCTTAAAAAAACCGTGCATTAAGGCGCCGCGCGGAAATAACTTCTGTCTTGATGATCTCGAGTATCCCCAGTTCAGTGGGGACTTTTCCAACATTTCACAGGGGAAATGCCTCCAAAAATAGTTCGTAAAAGCGGCTCAGCGATAACAGGCATTATCAAGCGGCAGATCTTGCCACAGT
>SBBH01000049.1 GCA_005239795.1 Planctomycetales bacterium | reverse complement strand
GGTTTTCAGGGGGAGCCCTGGGGATCGGCGTGGGAGACCGCCTCCTCATGCAGGAGAACACCGTCTATTCGGTCATAAGCCCCGAGGGGTGCGCGGCGATCCTTTGGAAGGACCGCGCGAAGGCCCCCGAGGCGGCCGAGGCGCTGAAGCTCGTCGCCAAGGACCTCTTCGACCTGGGGATCGTCGACGAGGTGATCCGGGAGCCGGTGGGGGGGGCGCATGTCGACCCGGCGGCGAGCGCCGAGTTCCTGAAGAACGCGATTCTGGAGAACCTTCGCGAGCTTTCGCGCCTGGACGCCAAACGCCTTCTCGAGGAGCGCTACGAGAAGTACCGCCGGATCGGCGCCTATGTTGAGGGGACGGAGGAGATGCTCTACACCTCCGCGCGCCATCCGAACACCAGCGGCGGTTATTCATAAGATCGGCGCAGCGCACGACCGCGCGCCGCGCTACTTCGTCAGCTTGTAATGGGACGAGGAAATTTCGCTGAGGCGTGCGCCGAGCTGTTTGGCCGCTTCTTCCAGGATGATCTTCCAGCCGTTTTCTGTAGTCGTCTCGAAAGTGATCTCTTCCCAGTTGCTTTCGAGAAACGGTTCCCAAGAAAGATCCAGGTTCGCCTTGTTTTTGAGCGTCATTTTGAGGTTGTTGAGAAAATCGGTCTTTGTAACGCCACCCACCGTGTAGGTTATTGAAACAACTTCTTTGCCCAGTAACCCGATTATGCCGGGCGCGGGTCTGGAATTCTTGGATATTGCTCCTCCTTTGCCGTAAATGCTTTCGCCGAGCCGCCGCAGCATTTCGCGTTGGGGTTTCGTGAGGACCGAGAAGTGGATGTGGCTAGGGGCGATCTCGTCCGCGGCGATCTGCGCGTCGAGGACAGCCGCGACAAAATGTTTGGCGGCTTTCTCGTTTTCGTACCCCTTTTTCTTGTAGGACTGGAGAGCGTCCCTGATTTTTTGCTCCGAGGCTCGAGTGCGTTCCCCAAGGTCAAGGAATTGGTTTTTTTGATCATCCGTGAGAGCCAGAAATCGTCCAAGCGACATCCAGGCCGGGGTTTCCTCGGAGTCGATGATCTTGAGGGGTTCCGTCCATGCGTCGGCGACGGGGATCAGGCGGATCGAGAAACGCGCCGCGTTGTTTTCGATGCTGACCTCGCAGGTGACATATGTCTTTTCCCCGTCCCATAATTCCTCGGTGAATGTAGAGGCATAGGAGGAGGCCGTTACGACAGTCTTGCCGGCAGAGGTCGTCCGTCTGTTTCGACTGGTTTCATAGGGGAGAATGATTTCGTGCGCCGCTTTCATAGTGGATGTCCCGTGGGCAGTGTGAAAGAGCTTCCAAAGGTCGTTCCTCAACGTCCATCGTTTGCGCCGAAGCGTCCCGAGCTGGTCGATCTCGGCGCCGTCCAGCGATTCCTTGGCGACAAGCTCCCGGATCGCATTCTCGGCCGTCAGGATCTCCTCCGAGATTCGGCGGGCCTCGGCGGCCGGATCGGCCGAGAGACGCGCCGCAAGGCCCAGCCAGAGGCAAAGGCTGGAAAGGGGGCGCTGCCAGGACATGTGTCTAGGCGTTTGCCGCGACTGATTTCTTTGCCAGCTCTGCGAACGCCTTGAAGGCAGTCGGGTCCGTGAGGGCGATGTCGGCCAGGATCTTGCGGTCGACGGCGACCTTGGCCTGTGCCAGGCCGTGGATGAGCTGGCTGTAAGTGAGGCCATTCTCCCGCGCGGCGGCGTTGACGCGCATGATCCAGAGACCGCGAAATTGGCGCTTTTTCTGTCGGCGGTCGCGGGTAGAGAACCGTTCGGCCCGAGCCACCGTCTCGCGAGCGACCCGGTAGCGGTTCTTGCGTTTTCCCCAGAACCCCTTGGCCCGCTTGATGTACTTCTTGTGCCGTGCGTGCGCGGCGACTTTCCCCAAAGCTCTTGGCATGCTAAACCCCCGGTCTCAACAGATTCTTGATCGTCTCGGCATAAGGCTTATAGACCTCGTCAGGTCGGCGCAGTCTGCGCCGGCGGTTGCCGCTCTTTGAGGAGAGCAGATGTCTTTTTCCCGGCTTCCGGCGGAGCACCTTGCCGTTCCGTGTCACGCGGAAGCGCCACTTCAGTCCCTTGTGCGTCTTCTGCTTGGGCATCTTCAGGGAGCCTTCCTTTTTCCGTCGTCGGCGTCAGCCGTCGCGGCGGGCGCGGTTGCCGGGAGAGTGGCGGTCGCCGGCTTTGGTTTGGAGGGTTCCTTCTTGGAACTTTTGAGGGCAATCTTCCCGGGGCCGACGATCACGTTGAGCTTGCGGTGTTCGAATTGGGGGGCCTTCTCAACCCTGCCGAACTCTCCGAGCGCGGTGAGGAACCGGTCCATCACCTGCTGGCCGATATCCACATGCGCCATCTCGCGTCCCCGGAACATCATGGTCGCCACCACCTTGTCCCCCCGCCCCAGGAACTTCTTCGCGTGCTCCACCTTGATCAGGAGATCGTGGTCCTGGATCTTCGGGGAGAGGCGGATCCCCTTGAGGTGTCCGCCGTGGTGCTTCTGGTGTTTCTTTTTCTGCTGATATTTGAATTTTCCATAGTCCATGATCCGGCAGACAGGGGGGCGCTCGAGGGGGGCGACCTCCACGAGGTCCAATCCCGCCTCTTGGGCCATCCGCTGGGCGTCCTTCGTGTCGATGACCCCGACCTGGCCGCCGTTGTGGTCGATCAGGCGAACCTTGGGGACCCGGATGCGGAAGTTGACCCGGGGATCAGACGTCGAGGTTCTGGAAACTCCGAAGGAAATCGCGCTCCTCCCCAATCACAGCCGAAAAAACCACCGGCGCCCCAAGGCACCGGCGAGCGGCACTTATAACTTCAAGAGGAAGGGTCATCAAGTGATTTTAAATGGGGGAAACTATGCGGGAATCTCTTCTAGGATTCTTTTCGCTAGCTCTTTAGGACTGACCCACTCGCTATCCGTCTTATCTAGGTTTTTTCGGTCGCGAAGAGCAACTACTTCGGGTTTTGCTTTTGCCTCTTCTTCTCCCACGATTGCCATATACCGGATTTTTTCCAGGGTTGCCTTTCTGATTTTTGCCCCGATTTTTTCTGAACTAGTGTCTCGGTCGACACGGATACCCAGGATCCGTAGTTCCTTTTCGATTCTCTCGGCGTACTCGTTTTGTTTGTCGGTGACGGCTAGAACACGTACTTGTATCGGGGCCAGCCACAACGGGAAATCGCCGCCGGTGTGCTCGATCAGCACGCCGAGGAAACGCTCGATCGATCCGAGGATGGCCCGATGGATCACCACGGGGCGTTCCCGGCTCCCTTTTTGGCTCGCATACTCCAGGTCAAAGCGCTCGGCGAGATTGAAATCCAACTGGATGGTGAAAAGCTGCCATTCTCGATCCAACGCATCCTTTGCGTGGAAGTCGATCTTGGGGCCGTAGAAGGCTCCCTCTCCCTTTTTAACCTGGAAAGGTTCGCCTGTGTGTTGGAGCACCGCCTGAAGGGCTCCCTCCGCCCGCGTCCAGAGTTCGTCCGAACCGAGGGATTGCGGCGGTCGGGTGGACAGTTCCGCTCGGAGCGGCATCCCGAAGGTCTTATAGACTTTCCGGCCCAAGCGGATGAGATTCGCGATCTCGTCCTCGATCTGCTCGGGCGCGCAAAAGATATGCGCGTCATCCTGGGTGAGGCGGCGCACCCTGGTGAGCCCCCCGACGACGCCCGAGAGTTCAAGTCGGTGCAACATCCCGAAGTCGGCCAGGCGCAGAGGAAGTTCGCGGTAGGATCGGTGCCGACTCTTGAAAATCAAGGCATGGGAAGGGCAGTTCATCGGTTTCACGCCGAATTCGTCGTCCCCTACCTTGCAGAAATACATGTTGTCCTTGTAATGGTCGTAATGTCCCGATTGCTTCCAAAGCTGGCTCAAGAAGACCTGCGGGGTCACGACCTCCTGATACCCCTCTCGCTCGTAATGTCTGCGCATGTAAGAGATCAAGCCGTTGAAAAGAAAAGCTCCCTTGGGAAGGAAAAAGGGATGGCCCGGGGCGATCGGATCGAAAAAGAAAAGGTCCAGCTCGGTCCCCAGCCTCCGGTGATCACGCTTTTCGGCATCGGCCCATTTGGCCAGGTGCGCATCGAGCTCCTTCTGGGAGAAGAAGGCACACCCGTAGACACGTTGGAGCATCTTTTGGGACTGGTCGCCGTGCAAGTAGGCGCCGGTCACGTTCATGATCTTGACGCCACCCACAAATCCCGTGCGCGGCAGGTGGGGTCCCTCGCAGAGGTCGGTGAACTCCCCCTGTTTGTAGAAGGAGACGGTGGAGACACCGAATCCCTTGATGAGCTCCACCTTATAAGGCTGGCCGATCTTTTCGGCGAGCTGGACCGCCTCGTCGACAGGGAGCTCGAACCGCTCGGGCGAGAGATTTTCGGCGGCAATCTTCATCATCTCGGCTTCAATCTTCGGGAAGTCTTCGGGGACGATCCGGTGGTCGAGGTCCATGTCGTAGTAGAACCCGTAGCGCCCTTCCAGAAGGGGGGGGCCGACCCAGAGCTTGACGGGCCCGAAAAGGCGCGCCACCGCCTGCGCCATGAGGTGCGCCGAGGAGTGGCGCAGGATCTCCGCGGACTCCTTCGATTGTTTTGTGATGATCTCAAGGGAAGCGTCCCTCTCGATCTTGAAGAAGGTGTCGACGAGTTTGCCATCCACCTTCCCTGCCACGGCGTCGGCGGCGAGGCGTTTCCCGATCGCGGCGGCCACTTCGGCCACGGTGGCCGGCTTAGAGAATACCTTTTTCGATCCGTCCGGCAGATTGATGGTGACCGTCGCCATGGGGGGGCGTATTCTAAGGGGCCGTGCGGTTATTTTTGCGCGAATCCTTACACGGTGGATTTTTGGCGGCGGCGGTTCTCGTTTTCACGGCCTCTTGCACCAAGCCTTCTGGAATCGAGTCGTCGTCCTCGTCTCTTGAGGCGCTCGCGCCGAGGCTGGCGTCGCCCGATTGGCGGGAGCGCCGCGAGACCCTGTTGGCTTTGAAATCCCATCTGCCCAGTGCCAATTCGCTCTGCGTCACGGCGCTCGCGGACAAGAGTGACGCCGTGAGTCTGGCGGCGCAAGTCCTCCTGGTAGAGCAGGGGGGTGCTGTCATTGCGTTTCTGGTCGGAGAGCTTGTGCGCGTCCCGGAAGATCGGGGGCTCTACGCCTCGATCGGAGGGGGGCTTGAGCGGAGCCGCGGCAAGTCGCTGGCCGGCACCCTGTGGCTGGCCGTCGTCAAGATCCCGGACCTCGAAAAGCGCGGCGCCGCCCTGGAGGAGCTCGCTGGCCACCCTTCAGAACGCGTGCGCGCCGTCGCGGCGTTCACCGCCGCCTCGTTGCGGGAGGCAGCGGCGCTCCGCGTGATCGAGCGCCTTGCCGGCGATCCGCACCCCCTCGTGCGGGCGAAGTGCTGTGAGGCGCTCCTGCGGCTCATGCAGCACAAGACCAAGGACGCCGAGTTGGAGGGAAGGATGGTCGACCTCTTGATCCCGCAAATCGTCCCGATCGCCAACAGTACGGCTCCCCACTTCCACGATCCCGGATGGCCTTATGGAGCGATGATGGAGAAATTCCGCGTGGGATATCCCGAAAACCGCGAGCGTTGGCGAGAGCGGCTCCTGGCGGCGCTTGGGGATCCGTCGCTGTCGCCGTCGGGAATCGCCTGCGCTATGGCCGCAGCCCTTCACCACAGTCAAAAAGAAGATGTGGAGGTGTTGTATCGCCGCTGGTGTGACGTGTGCGGCAGCCGCGCTGACGCTGATCGGGAAGGGGAGGAGTTCCGGCGCGCCTTGACCGTCCTCTCCGCCTTCCCTTCGGAAGTATTCGAACCGGCCGACATCCCTTCTCTCGCCGAAGCCTGCCGACGTTTTTTTGAGAGGGATCCCAGCTTCGATCGCCTTCCCCATCTCGTGGGGCGCCTTCTCCTGGCCGCTGGGAGGAGCGAAGACCCTGCCGCGTTGGAATCGCTTCTGGCGCTTTGCGGGGCGCTTTTCGACGCGCCCGACGAAGCGGTCGCGAAAGAAACTTGCCTGGCGTTTGCGGAGATCCTCCCGCGGAAGGGAACGCAGGATCCCGAGCCCCAAAAGGAAGAGACTGCGGCGCGTCTGAAGGAGATCCTGGCGCCTCGCGCCGGCCGGATTGCGGCGCTCGCGGCTTCTGAAAAGAGCCTCATTCTCAAGATCGCTGCTCTGGACCTTCTCGTGGCCATCGAGGACCGGCGGGCGCTGGAGGTCTTCGAGCGGGCGTGGGAGCACCGCCATCCAAGGAATCTGGGCGAGGGATTTCTCCTCTCCCATGCCTTTCGGCGTAACCTCACCGGTCTGGGGCGGATGGACCCAGGGCGGATCTCGCGCCAATGCCTGGACTATATCGTGGCGGAGCCGGAGGCCCGCGATGTCAGCACTGAGCTTCGGGATCTCTGCATCGCCTGCATGATCCAGCGCCCCGATCGCTGGGAGACCCAGGACCTGATCCCGAGACCTGAGGTTTTCGATGCGCTTTTAAAAGCCCTGGCGGATCCGGAAGAGCATCCCCGGGCGCGGGCCTGCCTTGTTTTTCTCGCGGAGTTTCCCGGCCTTTCGGATGACCAGCGCCGGCGCCTGGCAGATCTTCTCATGGAACTTTGCCAGCCTCCCCACGACGCGAATCTCAGATCGAAGGCGATGTTGGCCCTGGCCGAGGCGGGAGATCGCCGCGTCATCCCCTATCTGCATCGGATGATGATGGAAGAGGAACATCCCGGCTGGTGCTACCAGAACATCTTTGCCGCACTCCAATACTTGAATGGGGATCCCGAGAAGGCGGGCGAGGCGGTCACGCCCGCCAGGAAAAAGGCGTTTGCGGAAGAGATGGTGGGCCACCTTGAAAATCTGCTTGCGCGCTGGCCCAGGCGCGCGCCGCGTCGGCAGTTCTGCTATCCCAACGTTTATTTCGAGTGGGGGATCTCCTGTTACGCGTATATCCCGGCGCACGCGATCGAGCACCTGAAGGAGTACACGGGTCAGAAGTTCGGCGCCGACATCCCGCGGTGGCGCCAGTGGCTGGCCGAGACCACAGATTGGACGAGCCCCGCTCTCAAGGAAACGGACCAATAGTTCCGTCGCCCGCGCCGGGACTTCCCTGCTCTTTTTGCATCCTCTTTGAAAGCGGCCGCGCCCGAAGATCGGCAAGTTCCGGCCGAGGCGGCGGATGCCAGGTACATTGCAGAAGGGATATGGAACCGACCGGGGCGGCAAGGGGGGCATGCGGAGATCGGCAGGGGCACCCGCGTTCGGCGCTGTGCGCGGCCGCGCGGGAGCTGGCCAGGGGCGACCCTTTTCTGACGGGTGCGGCCGAGTTTCTCTTCACCACTCCCAGCGAAGAGAACGTGCGGGATTTCGCTGCGCGCTGGCAGGCGCATTCTCCCGCTGCCGCGGAGATCCTGTGTCTTTTCCTGGAGGATGCAGAGGCTTCTTCCTCGGTGCGGGCCGCCGTGGTCGAGGCGCTCGCCGAGTGCGGGGGGCGGTCCGTTGCCCCCCGGATCATCGCGCTTTTCGGGGATTCCGATCCGCTGGTGCGCCACCGCGCGGGGTGGGTCGTCGGCTCCTTGGGCGACGCCTCGCTCGTCCCGGCGATCGCCCCGATGCTCGCGAGTTCCGACTGGGGGACCCGCCGGGCCGCGGTGCTGGCACTGAATCTCTTGAGGGCGGGATCCTCGCGTCTTATCGGGGAGGACGATGAGATCGGCACTTTGGAGCTGGACGGAGCTCGGGCCGACCTGGATGTCGAACGTTCCCGGCTCCACGACCCACCGGAGCGTCTGATCGAGCATCCGCAGTTCCTGGTGCCCCACCCGAGACCGTTTGGACCTCGCCGGGCGCCAGGGAAATCCTCTGGAGCCCCTTGAGTTCCCGGACCGGCGGGCGAGAAAACCGTCGCGCTCCTCCCGTTCGATCCGACGCCTGATTGTTTCGAGGATCATCGCCCTGGTGCTTGTTCGCCCGGAAAGGGGCGGTCCTTCCAGTTCCACCATGACAGGAGCCGCCGATCCGGTTTTGCCATCGTCGTCGGCGTCTCGAGCGCTCCGGTCATTCGTCCTCGTAAAGGGGAGCGGGAGTGATGCCGAGACAGCGAAGGTGGATTGTCAACTGGCCCCGGTGGTGACAGTACTCATCGTAAAGAGAATAGAGTAACCCTCGTGCCAGGACCCTCTTGCTGCAAAAGCACACTCTTCTTTCAAGCTTCCGAGCCGTCAGTTTCCTGGCTGTGCGGGTCCTTTGAAGCTGGACTGTTTTGAAGCGGCGGTGGACTTCCGCTAAAGTCCGGATGGGCGTTTCTTGGGCCTGCCATTTTTTTCGGCTGAGTTCTCCCGTCTCAAAAGCCTTTAAGAATCCCGTTTGAAGGCCAAAAAAATGGCTCAAAACTCTCCCAGCGTTCGGGCTCCGCGGGCGGGAGCGAACCGCCATCGGTTTTTCGGGAGAGACCGCATCATCTTCCCTGTCGCCTGATCGGCCCATTCCAGACGGGCCAGTCTTCTTTTCATTGCCTCCACAAAAACTATTGTAGATTTTTTGAGACTGTTCGCTCGTTATTCCCTCTTTCCCTTGCCATCTTCGAGTCTCGGGGGGATGCCGAAGAAGAACCCCGCCCCCTTGTCGCGGGCCAGGTTGATGAACTTCGGCGCGACGGCGATCAGGGCGTCGGCGCCGGGGTACCAGTGGCGGGCGAGCACCTTTCCGGGGCGGCACTCCTCTAGGACCCGGATCTCGATCGCCCCCGGCGGCAGGTGCTCGAACAACGCCCGCAGGAACTCCTGGGTCTGGCTCCCCAGTTGGGGTGGCGGCGACGGGCTCTCTTCCTCTGATGTTTCTTGCATGGTCCCCCTCCTCGCTCGGTCCGGGCGCAAACGGGCGCGCCACGTCTGTTACCGATAGAAGTCCCCTCATGGAGAGAAGGCGGGGACAAGGGTCTTCCAGTTTTTTCCGCAGAGATGGAGCGGGTGCGCAATCTGATCAGGATGCGCCTTCGTGATGTGATGATCTGATCAGCGCCACTTGGGCTTTCTTGACAGACGCCCGTCAATGGATAGAATTACCTATAGATATTATTAAGTGATGGTGTTTCTATCCATGCGAGCCATGAAGAACGGAAACGGCAAGGACTTCTCGGGCGCCAAAGCGGTCTTCCAGAGGCATGGGGGCCTGCTTCGGACCGGGGAGGCGATCGATCTGGGGATCCACCCGCGGACCCTCTACGCCATGCGCGAGGCAGGCGTGCTGGACCAGCTTAGCCGGGGGGTCTTCCGCCTGGCGTCGCTCCCCCCGCTGGGGAATCCCGACCTCGTGACCGTGGCCGCCCGGGCGCCCCAGGGGGTGGTCTGCCTTGTCTCAGCGCTTTCCTTCCACGAGATCACAACGCAGATTTCCAAGGAAGTCTATCTGGCCGTGAAGACCGGGACGGAGCCGCCCCGCGTGGCGACCCCTCCGACGCGCGTCTTCCACTTTTCAGGCAAAGCGTTCACGGAAGGAGTCGTCACCCACCGGCTGGACGGGGTCGACGTGCGGATCTACGACCCCGAAAAGACCCTCGCCGACTGCTTCAAATTCCGCAATCGGATCGGAATGGACTCCGTTCTCGAGGCGCTCAAGCTCTACAAGGAGCGCAAGCGCTTCGACGTGGAGAAGATCCTCCGCTATGCGAAGATCTGCCGCGTGACGAAGGTCATCACCCCCTACCTGGAAGCCCTCCTGTGACCGACCGGCCGGTCAAGAATCCCGTCCACTCCGTGCACCAGCGCCTTCTCAACAAGGCGCACCAGGCCAGCCGGCCGTTCGAGGAGTACTTCAAGCTCTACGCGATGGAGCGGTACCTGTACCGGCTCTCCCGGTCGCCCCATGCGGACAAGTTCATCCTGAAGGGGGCGTTCGTGTTCCCGGCCTGGAAGATCGCGGTGGCGCGCCCGACGGCGGACATCGATCTTTTGGGGAAGATCGACAATGAGGTCGAAAACGTCGTCCGCGTCTTCCGGGAGATCTGCGCCGAACAGGTCGAGCCGGACGGGCTGGTCTTCGCTGCCAACCGCGTCCTGGGAGGCCCCATCGCCGAGGAGGCAAAGTACATGGGAGTGCGTGTCCGCTTCCCTGTCTTCCTAGGGCGCTCGCGCGTGCTGATGCAGATTGACGTGGGGTTTGGCGACCCTGTCCTGTCGCCGATCACGATCGACTTCCCCACGCTCCTAGATAACCCCGCCCCGCGGCTCCGGGGGTATTCGATGGAAAGCTCGATCGCCGAAAAGTTCCAGGCCATGGTGATGCGCGGGAGGCTCAACAGCCGCATGAAAGACTTCTTCGACATCTGGGTCCTGTCAGAGCGGTGCGAGTTCAAGGGAAAACAGATCTCGACCGCTATCCAGAAGGTATTCCGCCAACGCGGGACGGAGGTGTCGGGCAACACCATCGCCCTGACGGAGGAGTTTCGCGGGGATCCCGCCAAGCAGGCCCAGTGGAAAGCCTACCTTCGCAGACAACAGCTGACCGAGGCCCCGCAGAAATTCCGGGACGCCGCGGGAAGGGTCGCCGATTTCATCGGGCCGGTCGCGACATCCCTGCAGAAGGGGAAGGCCTTCGAGGGGGTGTGGAAACCTAGCGGGCCCTGGAGCCCCCTCAAGAAGTGACGCCCCGGCGGGCTCCCTGAAAAAGCCGCCAGAGGATCGCCGCCACGTTCCAGGCATCGTCGGCCCCTCGGTGGTGGGTTCGACTGCCCCCAGATCGAGACCCTCTTCCTGGCCTTCCCGATTTCATTTCACGGGCGTGTGGTGCAGTACGTCGGACGGCTCCTGCGCCAGTGGCCCGGCAAGCGCGAGGTGCGTGTCTATGACTATGCCGATCTCGCTGTGCCCGCCTTGAAGAAAATGAACCAGAGACGGATGAAGGCCTATGAGTCACTGGGGTTTGTCGTTCGTGAAGAGAGGGGCGATCAAGCGTTGTGGACGGAGGGGAGCGCCTGAAATATCATCGGCCCTCGGTATGCCTGGGACTGGAACCGCTTTAGCGCCACTTCGACACATCGAGCCGAAAACCAGAACGAAGACGAAGCCCCTTCTCTCGCGCACGAAAAAGCCGGAGGGGATGTCCTTGGAAGCGTGGCAACGCGGCCTCCGGCATCAGTTCGGACGCCTCCAGCCGTTCCGCGCCAAGAACGTCGGGAAGGATCCGGTCTTCTCGGAGTTCGCGGTGACGAACCCCGAGAGTGGCCGCACCTACCGTATCGCGATCCGGGGGGCGAACCCCGGAGACAACTACTGCTCCTGCCCCGACTTCGCCGTGAACACTCTCGGGACCTGCAAGCACGTCGAGTTCATGCTGGGGAAGCTGGAGCGCAAACCAGGCGCAAAGGCCGCTTTGGCCAAGGGGTTCCACCCAGTCTACTCCGAAATCTACCTGCGCCACGGCGCCAAGCGCGAGATCGCCTTCCGGGCCGGGAAGGAATGCCCTCCCTCGCTTCTGGCGAGGATGCGCCGCCATTTCGACGGCACAGGGATCCTTCGCCTTCAGGCCTATCGGCGCTTCGATAGGTTGCTCGAAACAGTCAAGTCGAACGGCCACGAGGTCCGTTGCTACGCGGACGCGATCGATTACGCGGCGCAGGTGCGGGACCAGGAGAGGTTGCGCGCGCTCGTCGACGCGCATTTCCCGAAAATCGGTTCCCTGGACAAGTTGTTGAAGATCGGCCTCTATCCCTATCAAGAGGAAGGGGCGCGCTTCGCGGCCCGCGCCGGACGAAGTCTGATCGCCGACGAGATGGGGCTCGGGAAGACGTTCCAGGCGATCGGGGCTGCGGAGATCCTGGCGCGCACCGTCGGCATCGAGCGGGTCCTGGTGGTCTGCCCGACTTCCTTGAAACACCAGTGGAAGGAAGAAATCGAACGCGCGACCGACCGCTCGGCGACCATCGTGCAGGGCTCTCTCGCCGTCCGCGCCGAGCGCTACCGGGAGCCGGGTTTCTTCAAGATCGCCAACTACGAGGTCGTCCACCGGGATCTGAAATCGATCCTCGCGTGGAAACCGGACCTCGTCATCCTCGACGAGGCGCAACGGATCAAGAACTGGAAGACGCGCGCCGCGCGCACCGTCAAGCAGATCCCCTCGGAGTATGCGATCGTCCTCACCGGGACGCCCCTGGAAAACCGCCTCGAGGAGCTCCATTCCATCGTCGAGTTCGTCGACCGCTTCCACCTGGGGCCGATGTTCCGGTTCCTGGCCGAGCACCAGATCCTTGACGAGGCTGGAAAAGTAACCGGCTACCGGAACCTCGACCGGATCAACCAGACGTTGAAGCCGATCCTGCTTCGGCGCAACAAACAAGAGGTCTTGAAGCAACTCCCCGGGCGCGTGGTGAAAAACTTCTTCGTCCCCATGACGAGCGAGCAGACGCGCCACCATGAGGAAAACGCCGAGATCGTCGGGCGGATCGTCCAGCGGTGGCGCCGCTTCGGATTCCTTTCCGAAAAGGACCAGCGGTTCCTCATGATCGCCCTCCAGCGGATGCGGATGTCCTGCAACAGCTCCTACCTCCTGGATCCCACGAGCGACCATGGCACGAAAGCGGACGATCTCATGGCGCTTCTCTCCGATCTTTTCGAACGGTCCGGCAAGGTGATCGTCTTCAGCCAGTGGCTCCGGACGCACGAGATCCTCGTCAGGCGCCTGAGGGTTCGGAAGTGGGGTTATGTCCTTTTCCACGGAGGCGTCCCGGGACCAAAGAGAAAGGATCTGATCCAAAGATTCCGCGAGGACCCGGACTGCCGCATCTTCCTTTCCACGGATGCTGGCGGCGTGGGTCTGAACCTCCAGGTCGCGACAACCGTCGTCAGCATGGATCAGCCCTGGAACCCGGCGGTCCTGGAGCAGAGGATCGGCCGCGCCCACCGGCTGGGGCAACACCGGACGGTGCAGGTGTTCAACTATATCTCGGAGGGGACGATCGAGCACGGGATGCTGGATCTGCTGAAATTCAAGCGGTCGCTTTTCGCGGGGGTCCTGGACGGCGACCGGAGCGAGGTGCTCCTGGGCGCCTCCAGGCTCAAGCGGTTCATGGAATCTGTGGAACGGCTTACCACCGAGACGAGCCAGGACCCTTCGGCCGTAACGGGGATCCCAGAAACAAACGGACAGGATCAGGCGAGGCCCAAAGGCCCGGAGGCTGTCCGGACACCGTGGAAATCGCAAACTGCTGCCCAGACCGACGCGCTCGCCGGTTTGGTCGAAGGAGGCCTGCGTTTCCTCGATGCGCTCGGGAAGAAACTGAATAACGGTCACGCCCGCACCCCGGTCGCCAAGACGCGCTCATTGCGCCTGGAATCCCTCGTGGAACGGGATCCCAAGACGGGCCAACCCTTCCTGAAGCTCCCGATGCCGTCGGAACCGATCCTTCGGAAGGTTTCCGATCTGCTCGGCCAGCTGGCAAAGGCTTTCGGATAACGCAAATCCCTTGGGAGTTGATCGCCCAAGTCCGTGCCACGACACGGGTCGTGTACGGCGAGGATCTGCCGAAAATGCATCCAGCCCAATTGTGCACGCAGTGCGGACACAATCCAGGGATCCAGGAAGACATCGGCGAACCGGATTAGCTGGAAGAGATTTGGCACGGTGAACCTGTGGCTTCCCCTCGGCTCAAATCCCTTGGCGGAACCTTGGCGGGCGAGGATGCAATTGGGCTCAATCCGCTGCAATTTCCAGCGGTCGGGGCGGGCGGCCGAGGATCGCCCGAGTCGCCGCAAGCGCGTAACGGTTCGCCTGGTTGCGTCGGATTGCGCGGGATTTCAAAATGGGCGTTGCAGGGCTCGAACCTGCGACCCCCAGCTTGTCGAGCTGGTGCTCTAGCCAGCTGAGCTAAACGCCCGGGAAGACGAGAGCCGGACAGTGTAGCCGCCTTGGAGCGACGTTCAAGATAAGCGTGCACAGGCAGGTCCGGGCCAGGGTCTCAAATCGCAAGTCACTCTCTCTGTGGAAAAAGATCGGTGCTCAGATATTTAAGTCCCGAGTCGCAGATCACGGTGACGATCAACGCGCCGCGGCGGGCCTTACGCGCGAGCTTCAACGCCGCCGCGACGTTGGCGCCCGAGGTGAAGCCGCAGAAGATCCCCTCGCGGCGGGCGAGTTTTCGCGCGGTGTCGGCCGCCTCGCGGTCCGTGACCTGGATGTAGCCGTCGCAATACCTAGCGTCGTAGAGCGCGGGGATCTCGGCGTATCCGACCCCCTGGAGCTTGTGCCGCCCGGGGTTCTTGACCTTTCCGGAAAGGATCGCCGCTTTGGCAGGTTCGACCGCGATCGCCTGGATGGAGGGTTTTCGCTTCTTGAGATAGGTCGCCGCGCCCATGAAGGTCCCGGCGGAGCCCGCGACCGAGACGAAGAGATCCACCCGGCCCCGGGTCTGCTCCCAGATCTCGCGCCCGGTCCCTTGATAGTGGGATTTGATCACGCTGGGGTTCACAAACTGGTCGGCCCGGAAGGCCCCGAGCTTCTTCTGAAGGGCGATCGTCGCCTTCTCGACCGCCTGGAGGTCGCGGCTTGTGACCTGGCCGGGTTTGCCGTCCACCTGCGGGATCCGGACGACCTTAGCGCCGAGCGCGCGCAGCATCCGGACGCGCTCCAGGCTGTTCCCCGTCGACATCACGACGACGAGGGGATACTCCTTCACGGCGCAGGCGATCGCGAGGCCCGTCCCCATGTTGCCGCTCGTGCGCTCGATGACGGTCTGCCCCCTCTTGAGGGTTTTCGCCTTTTCGGCGTCCTGGATGATCCGCAGGGCCGGTCGGTCCTTGACGCTCGCGCCGGGGTTGGCGTACTCGATCTTGGCGGCGACGCGCCCGGGGAGCCCCCGGCCCAGGCGCTCAAGCGCCACCAAGGGAGTTTCGCCGACCGCGCCGAGGATGTCCGGAAGAAGAGGGCGCACGGGCGAGGGATGCTAGTGGTTCGACTCAGAAGTCTTCAAGCCATATACATGATCAAGATTTCTTCGCTCACCACGAGTGCTTCGACACAGGCGATTTTGCGTGTGCGCAAAATCGTCTGGCTCAACACGAGCCAGCCGAAAGGTTGTCAACACAGCGCCCTGTCGCGAACACCGTGCAAAAAGGGACGGGGCGGCGGCCGCTTCTGGGAGGGGGCGGCCGCCTTCTTGTTTGATAAAAACCCGCGGCCGGGCATAATGTTGCGATGAGGGCCGGCTTCTGGAATGGGGGGAGAGCGTTGGGCATGACGGCGGCGCTCGTAACCGCGGCGGCCTTTGACGCCCGCGCCGATCGGGTCACTCTCACGAACGGTCAAACCCTGACCGGGATCATTCAAAAGGGGGCGCCTCCGCCCCTGCCGCTGCTGAATGACGAGAAGCCGGCCGAGGAGGAGGGCGAAGCACAGACGGCGCCTCCGCAGCCAGCCGCGCCGCAGGGGGAAAGCGACGCCGTCGTGATCGAGCTCTCTATCGGCGGGCGCCTGACGGTGCCGCGTTCCGACATCGCCTCCATTGAGGATGTGGAGGACCCGCCGCCCGAATACAAGGATCTGTCGAAACCCGGTGCGAAGAAGGGGCCCGCCAAGAAACCGCCGGCAAAGCCCCCGCTCAAGAAACCTCCGCCCAAGAAGAGCAGCGGATCGCAACCTCCCCCCCCGAAGAAGGGGTGAGGCTCCTAAAGCGGCCCGGGGGGCCGCGGCCGGATTCCGAAAAAAGTTCATCGCGTGGATCGTCGTTCGCCGCTCGGGATCAGTGTCCCGCGGCGAACGGTGACGCAGACGAATCCCTCCTGACTTGTGGTTGCCATATCCGGGAACTCAATCCCTAGGGCGTCCTCGTCCAAACCATCAAATGCCTTTTTGAAAAAGTTTCCCCCGACCATCCAGATCTGAAAAACCGCGGTCGATAAACCTTTCAGAGAGAGGAGAGGATCACATGGGGAAGAAAACGGTCGGGCAGGAATCGGTCGCGGTCGAGGGAGGGCACAAGGGGCCCGAAACGCCGCAGCAAGCGGCCCGCGTGGTGCGTCTCAAGGAGATGATCCGGAAGGGGGAATACGACACCCAGGAAAAGATCGACGCGATATTGGAGGGGTTCATCAAAGACTTGCTTTGAAGAAGTAATGAGTCTCGAGTCCTGAGTGCTGAGTGGAATGGCCACCGGCCCACACCGCACTCAGCACTTTCTACTCAGCACTTCTTCTGATGTGAGAGGGGCAGGGCGGGGCCCGGAAGGGTTCCGCCCTGTTTTGTCATGCGTCACGGGTCATGCATCATGTGTGAAAAGAAGAAGTTGTTTTTCATCGCATGTCGCATGACGGTGGAATCTCTACAATCGCTTGCTATCAATGTACGCCTACTTCATCCTGACGGCGCTCTGCCTCATCCTGGCGTTTTTCGAGGGAGAGCCGCCGGTGACGCCGATCGCCTGGGCGGCCCCTGCGAGCGCTCTCTGGACAAGCCTCGCTGCCGCCACGGCCTACGGCTTCCTGGCCTGGGGTCTGGTGGCGCGGGCCCTGCACCGGGCAAATGCCTTTGCCGACACCGCTTCTGGGTTGTTCCGGCTTCAGCGGACCGTGACGCTTCTGCGCGCCGGGCTCCTGCCGCTCTATGCCTGTCAGTTTTTCTTCCTGGGATGGCGCGCCATGGTCCTGGCGCAGCCGCGTTTCTCCGAGGCGCCGGCTTCCCTGCAGGCGGCGGCGCTTCTGGCGCCGTTTTTCGTGGCGCTCGCGGCTACGTGGATCCCCCTCTACGGGGTCCACCGCCGGCTCAGGCCCCATGGCGGCACGATCGGGTCCTTTCTCCTGTTCCAGGTCCGCCAGTACGCCTCCTCGATTCTCGGGATCTTCCTGATGCTTATTTTCGTGGATTTTCTGGGGGTCCTTCCCATGGGGCCTTTGAAGCGGGTCTTGGCGCGCCTCCCCGGCGGGATGGGGCAGTGGGTCGTCTATGCGAGCTTCATCACGGGGGCCTATCTTCTGATGCCGCTCGTGCTGCGTCTCTTGTGGACGGTGAGACCATTGCCGGAGGGGGAATTGCGCGAGCGCTTGGGGAGGCTCGCCCGCGCGGTTGATTTCACGGACCGGCGCGTGATGCTCTGGGACACCCGTTCGGCGGTCTTGAACGCCTGCACGGTGGGGCTCTTGCCGAGGTTTTCTTTTATCGTGATCAGCGATGCGATGATCGAAAGCCTCGAACCCGCCGAGATCGAGGCGGTTTTCGCCCACGAGCTGGGACATGTCCGGGGGCGGCACTTCGTGCACTACTTTCTCTTCACGCTTTTGGCGATGACGGTCCTGCTTCTTTGGGAGGGGCGCCGGGCGCCGCCAGATCCCGGATTCTGGAATTATGCCGCCGAAAGCGGCGCAACAGTCCTCCTCGTCTGGGGCGTAGTTTTCGGGGTCCTGTCGCGGCGCTTCGAGAGACAGGCGGATCTCCTGGGCGCTTCGCAGATCGGGAGCGCGCGCCGGATGCAACAGGCGCTCGCGAAGATCGCGAAGCTCTCAGGCCAGCCCAGCCGGTTGAGGACGCTCACACACGGCTCGATCGAGTCCAGGATCGACCGCCTAGAGGACGCCTGCCGCGATCCCCGACGGGCGCGGCGTCTCCACCGCTCCGTCCTCTGGGCGGTCGATCCTGGACTCGATCGAGCCGTGTGTGAGCGTCCTCAACCGGCTGG
>SBBH01000195.1 GCA_005239795.1 Planctomycetales bacterium | reverse complement strand
GCCGACGGCCTGGGACTGGGGGACAACGCCAAGGCGGCGCTTTTGAGCCGCGGTTTGGTCGAGATCAGTCGCCTGGGTGCGGCGATGGGCGCGCGCCGGGAGACGTTCTGGGGTCTCTCAGGGCTTGGGGATCTTTTGACCACCGCCTATTCCCCTCATGGGCGAAATCTCCGCGTGGGACGGGCCCTGGGGCGGGGGATTTCACTCTCCCGGATCCTGGCTGGAATGGAGCAGGTGGCCGAGGGGGTGCCGACCGCGAAGGCGTGCTGGCGGTTGGCGCGCCGCCACGGCGTCGATATGCCGATCACGCGCGAGATATGCCGGATCCTCTTCGAGGGAAAGGACCCGCGCCGGGCGGTCGGGGATCTCCTGAAGCGGACTCCCAAGGGGGAATAGCTCCCTCCGGTTCCGGACGGAGCGCCGCTATACTAGTGCCATGGCGGGGCATTCCCACTGGGCCCGGATCAAGCGGCAGAAGGGGGTCACGGACTCCCGCCGTGGAAAACTCTTCTCGAAACTGTCCCGCCATATCATGTCGGCCGTCCGGCAGGGGGGGGCCGATTCGGACATGAATCTCAAGCTTCAGTATGCGATCGAGAAGGCGCGAGAGTACTCGATGCCCAAGGAGAACATCGAGCGGGCAATCGCCCGCGCCGCCGGCACGGGCGCTGACGGGGCCGCTTTTGAGGAGATCGTCTACGAGGGATACGGCCCCGGCGGGACGGCAATCGTGATCGAGGCGCTGACCGACAACAAGAACCGCGCGGCGACGGACATCCGGACGGTGCTCGAGAAAAGCGGCGGGAGCCTCGCCGGCGCCGGAGCGGTCGCCTGGAATTTCGAAAAGAAGGGGATTTTCTGGGTCGAGGGGCCATCCATCACCGAGGAGAGGCTGATCGAAGAAGCCTTGGCGCTTGGCGCCGACGACGTGGAGGCCGAGGAGAATGGTTTCCAGGTGACCTGCTCGGTCAAAAATTTTTCTGCCGTCAAGGAGGGGTTTGCCGCGCGCGGGATTGCCGTCGCGAAAAGCGAGATCGGAAGGGTTCCGAAGACCGTGGTGGCGCTTTCTGAGGACCAGGTCCGTCGGATGGAGTCGATCCTCGAGGCGCTCGATGACCTCGACGATGTTCAGAATCTTTACGCCAATTACAGAAGGGCTTCCCCGGCGGCCCAGAAGAACGGCGGGCCATCATGAAAGCGAACGCCCGATGCCGGATCTTAGGGGTTGATCCCGGCTCGCGCCGGGCGGGATTTGGCTTTCTGGAAACCTGTCCGGGATGGGGCGACGTTTCCTGGGGCGTGGTCGCGGCCGCGGGGGATCTCCCCGACCGGCTGGCGACTCTGGCGGCGCGGTTCCGGACGCTGGCGCGGCGCCTGAAACCTGACGTGGCGGCGATCGAGGAAGCCTATTATGGGAAGGACGTGCGCAGCCTTTTGCGCATGGGGGAGGCGCGCGGGGCGATCCTGGTGGCCCTGCGTGACGCGGGTGTCCCCGTGGTCCAGTTTCCTCCGGCGGTCATAAAACGCGCCGTGACCGGAAACGGGAATGCCACCAAGGCGCAGGTGGCAGCCATGGTGGAGCGCCTGGTGGGGCGCCGGGCGGTGGGGGTGGCGGAAGACGCTGCCGACGCCCTGGCGGTTGCGATCTGCTGCGCCCATCGGACGGCGCGGGAGCGGAGATGGACAAAGGTGCAAAGAGCGAAGATCCCTGGTCAACGACAGAGGTTATTTTTGCGCGAATCCTAAGGGGAAGAAAAAGGAGGGGGTATGTCGCGAGCCTATGTGAAGATTTGGGTCTACCCGGGCAAGGAAAAGGAGTCCGTGCGAGATCTTCGGAAGTTGAAATACGTCCTGTCGGCGGATCTCACGGCCGGGGAGCAGGATCTGATCGCCCTCGTACAGGGAAAATCTTACGAGGACATCCTTCAGATCGTGGTCAAGCACATCCGGACCTTGAAATCGGTCAGGAACACCGTCTCCAACCTCATTTTGGAGTGATGTTGCAAACGGGAGGCGGGGGAACGTAGAGACGAGGCGGAAGTTTGTTGTATCCGGTCGTCGCTTGAAAGCGATTTCGCACAACCGGCCGACGCTGGGCGGACTGGAGAAAAAGGCGGTCTGCTCGGCGCTCGCGTCCGGCTGGATCGCTCAAGGGGATCGCGTGCGCGAGTTCGAGGCGGCGTTCCACCGCCGTCTCGGGTTTTCCGGCCGCGCCGTTGCGACCAGTTCCGGCACCGCCGCATTGCATCTGGCGCTTCTGGGGCTCAAGGTCGGCCCGGGGGATGAGGTTCTGGTTCCCACCTATGCCTGCACGGCGCTTCTACATGCCGTGCGCTATACGGGGGCGCGGCCTGTCCCTTGCGATGTGCGCCCGTGGGACTTGAACCTCGATCCGGCGGACGCCGAGCGCCGGAGGCGCCGTCGCACGCGCGGGGCGATTGTGACGCACACCTTCGGCTTTCCGATGGATCTGGCCCCTTTCGGCGCGATGGGCCTCTGGGTGATCGAGGATTGCGCCCAGGCGCTCGGGGCCCGCTGGGCCGGGCGCCCCGTTGGGACCCGCGGGGATGCCGCGGTCTTTTCCTTCGGGGCCACGAAGCCGATGACCTCTGGCGCTGGGGGGATGGTCGCCGCCAGGCACCCCGGGATCCTGGATGCCGCACGGGATCTTCGCGACTACGACAAAAGGACCGATGGCGTGCTCCGCTTCAATTATCAGATGACCGACATCGCGGCGGCCCTGGGGCGTGTGCAGCTTGAGCGCCTCGGGTCATTCGTGGCGCGCCGCCGCCGCGCCGCGGCCGCCTACCGGAAAGCGCTCGCGCGCGTCGAGGGGGTGTCGTTCCAGGAGACCGCGGCGCCTAGCGAGCCGTCCTATTACAGGTTCGTGATCAGGATTTCAAACGGCGCGGAGGATCTTGTGCGGCGCCTGGCGCGTCGGCGGATCGAAGCGATTCAGCCGATCGCCCCGCGCTCGATGCTCCACCGATGCCTGGGGCTTCCCCGGCAAGGGTTTCCCGGGGCTGAGGAGGTGGCGCGCAGGATCGTGTCACTTCCGAACTATCCGACGCTCTCAAGCGAGGACCAAGCGCGCGTGATCGGGGCGCTTCAGGACATTTTGAAAAAGTGCTGAGTGCTGAGTCCTCGGTGCTGAGCCGGGGAAGACTCAGGACTTCTGTTTCTGGAGATTTTTTGGGCAGATTCTAATGGGCGCCTTGAACAGGCGTGTTTGTTGGATTGGTTGAGGCCGCTTCAAAAAGGCCGTTCAAGGCATCGAGAAGCAGCTCTTCCGGGATCCCGTAGCCGGCGCATACCTGCGAAATTGTCTCCTCGGTAGAGATGCCGCAGTGGGAGCACCCGCCGAGGTGGAAGGACATGAACACCTCCGCGGCGCGTTCGTGCGTCGCCATCGCTTCGCCGATCGTCATGTCCCGGTGGAATTTTTTGGCCGCGTCCGCCATCGTATGCCTCCTTAAGTTAGGATTCGCGCAAAAACAACTTCTAGCGAATTATACCTTTTTGGAGTGCTCGGACAACGCCGCCGAGAGTTTTTTCGGGGCTCCCGCGGCTTTCACGATGGCCGCGTAGAGTGTGTCAGAGGAGGCCAGCTTTCCCGGGCCGAAGGTGCCGCAGGCCAGGATCCCCTCTTCGGGTTTGACGATCACCGTCCCGCGGGAGCGCAACGTTGCCAGGTTCGTGGTAACCGCTGGGTGCTCCCACATCCGGGAGTTCATGGCGGGGGCGACGATGAGCGGGCAACGGGCCGCGAGGGCCGTCGTCGTCACGGCGTCGTCCGCGAGTCCCAGGGCGAGCTTGGCCAGGCAGTTGGCTGTTGCGGGAGTGATGGCATAGCAGGCCGCCTCGCGCGCCAGTGCCACATGCTCCGGATCGTCTGTTTGGGGCGTCCAGAGGCTGGTCACCACCTTGTGATGGGAAAGCGTCTCGAAGGTGAGGGGGGTGACAAAGCGCCGAGCCGCGCGCGTCATGAGGACGGTGACGCGAAACCCCTCTTTGGAGAGGCGCGACACCAGGTCGCACGTCCGGAAGGCGGCGATGCTTCCGGTGACCCCCACGAGGACGGCGGGTCCCGGACGGGCGGTCACGTCGAGGTTCTCTCCTTTTTCTGTAGGGCGGGCTCGAGGGAGATCTTTTCAAGGTCGAGCTCCGCAAGCGCGATATGAAAAGGGCTCGTCCCCTTGGGGCGTTCGACCAAGGGGGGAGCCCCCTTGAGGATCGCCGAGGCCCGCTTCTGGGTCAGGGCTGCGAGGGCATAACGGCCGCCGGCTTTGTCAAAGAGAGAGGTCAGGGAAGCGTTGTTCATCATCCTTTGATGATAACAAGGATCCCCCCCGTGTGTGGAGGGCTGTTTTGAGGTGTCGGCTGATGACGCGGACGGTCGTTTCCAGATCAGCGTTCACGACGACGTGGTCGTACTGGTCGCGGCGGGAGATCTCCTGCCGGGCGGTCGCGATTCGGTGTTTGATCTGGGTTTCGGTGTCCGTCCCGCGGCTCCGGAGGCGCTTCTCGAGTTCGGCGAGGTTTGGGGGCATCAGGAAAAAGGAGACGACAGGCGAGAAGCGGTTCCTGACGAGGTCGGCGCCCTGAACGTCGATGGCGAGGATGACGGAGCGACCGGCGGCAAGCTCCTTTTCGACATAGCCGCGCGGCGTGCCGTAGGCGTGGTTGAACACCACGGCCTCCTCGAGGAATTCGCCGGCGGCGGATTTTTCCGCGAACGCCTCGGGCGATAGGAAGAAATAATCGATGCCGTCCCTTTCCCCAGCGCGTGCCGGCCGCGTCGTGGCGGAGACCGACCGGACGAGGTCTGGAAACGTGGCCAGAAGCCGCGCGACCACCGTGGTCTTGCCGACCCCGGAAGGGCCTGACAGGATCACGAGCTTGCCGCGTTTGGGTGTCTTCTCCTCCATTACGGGCGCCCTATAGGGAGGCACCGGGCCGGTAGAAAAAGACGCCCTGTAGCCTGTTCTACAGGGCGGCAATACCTCTTGGGGCGGGGTGAATCCTGTTGTTTTTTTGTCTGCGTCGGGGATTCATAGAGAAGCGCGCGGCCCGGGGCGGGAGCCTTTTCGCGGGCGTCTGCCGCAGGTCGGGATGCGGGCTTCCGCCAGTGGGGAAATCCCGCGCCAGGCCCATCCCGGCCGTCGCGGTACTCGAACGAGCCGGACCTTGGGAAATGGTCCGTCCGGCGAGTGTCCCGCGACAAGGCGATCCGCCCGCAAGGGCCGCCATGAGCAGAGCATTTTTGACGCAACGTTTTATCGAACACGAGTGATCATTCCATGTGTCGGACAGAGCTTGGGGCATCCTTTTTTGTGACAGGACTTCATTCCACGTTGGCGGCCTGCTCGCGGAGTTTTTCCACTTCGCCTTTGGCTGCCAGCGCGGCGGGAAAGATTTCGACCGCCTGGGTTTTGCTCGCCAGGGTGTTTGTTTCCCGGACGAGCTCTTGGCAGAGGAATTCCAGATGCCTTCCGATCCGGCCGCCGCGCGCCAGATGTGTGCGCAGTTGCCGGCAATGGCTTCGGATCCGGAGGATTTCCTCGGCGGTGTCGGCGCGTTCCGCGGCCAGGGCCGCTTCCCGCGCGAGATCCCCGGGATTGGCGTCCGATCCCGCGAGAAGTTCAGCCACGCGCGTCTTGAACCGCTCGGCCGCGCGGCGAAGGGCCGCCGGCTGCTCTTTTTCAATCGATGCGACGAGCGCTTCAAGGCGCGAAATCCCTTTTTCCAGGGCGCCCGCGAGGGTGCGCCCCTCGGCGCGGCGCGCTCGCGCAAGTTCGGCAAGTGCCTTCCGGAAAGCGCTCCAAGCTGCGCGTTCGAGCGCCTCGGGGTCCATGGCCCGCGGCGCGCGCAGAACCCCCGGCAGGGTCGCGAGATCCGTCAGGACGAGAGGAGCCGAAAGCCCCAGGTCCTTCTGGACTTTGCGGAGTTTTCGCACGTAGGCCGTAAGTGTTTCGGTCGACACGTCATAGGCGGCCGCGCCGCTTACTACGGCGGACCAGTCGACACAGACCGTCACGGTCCCGCGCTCTAGGGCCTTGGCGATCTGTTCCCGAAGCGCCTGCTCGAGCCTCGCGAGAGGCTCAGGGAGGCGGAATTTCACCAAAAGCGTGCGGTGGTTGACCGTGTAGATCTCCACCGCCAAAGGTCTGCCGCCGACGCGGGCGCATCCCCGGCCGAAACCGGTCATGGAGAGCACGTCGGGGCGCTTCATCAGGGGGGGCCTTGAAGGTGGCGGCTTCCCGGCGTCAAGAGAGGAAGCCCCCTTTGACAGAGGGGGCAGGCTTCGGGCGCGTAGGTGGGCGGCGTGAGCTTCAGGGCGGCGCGGAAGGGAAGATCGAGCCCGGCCCAGGGTTTTTCCATGCGGTCGACGAGAGTGGCCACGCCCGCCGCACGGGCGCCGGAGGCCTCGAGGAGTGCGCGGATTTCGAGAAGCGACCCCCCCGTTGTGATGACATCCTCCACCAGGAGCACGACGTCGCGGGGCGAGACGGAAAATCCCCGGCGCAGGCGCATCGGGCCGTTTTCCCGTTCGCTGTAGATCGCGCGGACCGAGAGGAGGCGCGCCATCTCATAGGCGATGACGATCCCGCCCACCGCAGGGCCGGCGACCACGGTGATCCCCTGGCTGTGCCAGGCGTCGGCCAAAGGGGTTAAGACCCTGGCCGCGCGCGCGGGGTCCGCCAGGACCAGGGCGCATTGCAGGTAGGTGTCGCTGTGGAGCCCGGAGGTCAGGCGGAAGTGCCCCTCGAGGATCGCGCCGGCGGCCCTGAATTCCGCGAGGGCGTCGCTCATAGGGCGTTTAGGATTCGCGCGACGATTTCGAAAGCCAGAGGAGCGCCAGCGCCGTTACCGCCACGATCCCGAAAAGGACCGCGGTGGCTTTCGTGAGGACCGTCGCCGTGCGGATCCCGAACGGGGTTCCCAGGCTTCCGCCGCCGAAGGCGCCGGCGAGGCCCCCCCCGCGGTCCTTCTGGATGAGCACCAGCAGGATGAGAAGCAGGCTGGCCAAGACATGGACGACCGTGAGTGTGATCTGAACCCAGCTCATGACGCTTCTCCGCCTTTCTTTTCACCGGCCGCACGGACGATCGCGAGGAATTCCTCGCTCGAGAGGCTCGCCCCGCCGACGAGCGCCCCGTCGATTTGGGGCGAGGCCAAGAGTCCGCCGGCATTGTCCCGGTTGACGCTCCCGCCGTAAAGGACGGGGATCGCGTCGCCCAGCGCCCCCAGGCGCTTCGCGAGCCATCGGCGCACGACGCCGTGGACCTCCTCGGCTTGCGGGATCGTGGCGACGACCCCCGTGCCGATCGCCCAGACCGGCTCATAGGCGATCACGAACGGAAGGCCGTGCCCCAAGGCGGGCGAGAGTCCTTGGTCGAGTTGTTTCGTCACGGCCGCGTCGGTCGCGCCCGCGCGGCGCTCCTCGAGCGTCTCCCCCACGCAGTAGAGGGGGACGAGGCGATGGGCGAAGGCGCGCGCGAGCTTTCGCACGAGCAGGGCGTCGTCCTCTTTTTGATGGCGCCGCCGCTCCGAGTGTCCCACGATGACGCACTCGCATCCCATGTCTACCAACTGCGCCGCTGACACCTCGCCGGTATAGGCGCCGTTCTCCTCAGCCGCGCAGTCCTGCGCCCCGAGGAGGATGCCACTTCCAGCGATCGCCTCGCGGACCGCCGCCAGGTGTACCGAGGGGGGGCAGAGCGCGACGCGCACGGGGCGTTCGGGCAGGGTCTCCCGGACCTGGCGCGCGAGATCTGACGCGGAACTTTCCGTCCCGTTCATCTTCCAGTTTCCCGCCACCCAGACCGCGCGGCTCATCGATCCTGACCTTTGCGGCGTAGGCCATAACCGCCGTAGCGCGCCAGGATCTCTTGGAACCAGGGAGTCTCGCGCAGGGCGCGAAAATCTGGATCGATCCGGGCCCAGGTTGCGTCCGCCTCTTCTCCTTCGCGCAGGGCTGTTTCGAGCGGCTCGCGGACCTCGTCGAGTCTCCCGGCCAGAGCCAGGAGGCAGGCGTGGTTGTAGAGGGCAACGGAAATGTCTTCCTTGAGGGCGCGGCGCACGTCGATCCGCTTCTGGGAGCGTGCCAGGGCCGCCTCGAGGATTTTTCCATGACCGAGCTTTCCCAGGGCCGGTGCCGAGATCCAGCCGGCCGTGGAATCCTCCTCGGCGAATGAGAGAAGCATCTGGGCTCCCGTCTCGGTGCCGATCGCCCCGATCGCCGTTAGGGTGTAATACTTTGGCAGATCGGCGTCGGCGAGATTGGCCGCCAGTTCCGCCAGGGCGAGCTGGGCCGGGAGGCGTGCCAAGGCCGCGGCGGCGGCGAGAACCCCTTCCTGCACTTCGAGATGTTTTTCAGGTGAGAGGATCTCCGCCTCGAGAGGGTCCATCTCGACGGGGGCCGGATGGCGCAGGGCTTCCGCCAGGAGCTTCGCCTGGAATTCCACGGGGCAGTTTGGCGAAGACCCCAGCCGTTCGACAAGTGGCCGCGTCGGCCAGTTCCAGGCGTCGAGGATCCGCCGCGCGCGGGCGCGCGGCTCTGGCAGTTTCGAGAAGGCGGCCTTGGCGACGTGGGCGAGGGCCTCCGGTCCCGCGTCGCGCAGCGCCTCTTCGGCCTGCGCGCACTTGTCGGAGGAGCGTTCGCCGAGCGCCTCCGCGAGCGCCGCGTAGTCCAGAGGGAGAGCCGCCGCCGCTTGAAGGAGGGATCTCGAGGTCAGAAGGACGAACAGGCCCACCATTGCTGCGCCGCGCCGCATAGGAAGGGCCAGCCTATCGGTTTTTTCGCGCCGCTGGCAAGAGGCAAGGCCCGCGCGAGCTTTACGCGCCGCGGACCATCCGTTAGAGTCGCGAGGGTCTCATGCCTCCCTTTGATCTTTTCGACGAGACCGCCAACCGGATCCTGTCCACCAACACTTACGAGGAGTTTCGCGCGCGCCTACTGGAATCCCAATGCCAGCGCTGCCCCCTGGGATCTCACCGCACCCATATCGTGGTCGACCGCGGGAACCCCGCCGCGAAGATCGTTGTGATCGGCGAAGGGCCCGGCCGCGACGAGGACGCCCAGGGGAAGGCGTTCGTGGGGCGCTCAGGCCAGCTCTTGGACAAGATCCTGGCCGCGATCGGTCTCGACACGAACCGCGACTGCCTGATCGTCAATGTCGTCAAGTGCCGCGCCGTCGACGAGGCGGGCCAGAACCGCCCTCCCCAGCCGGCCGAGGCGGACACGTGCTTCCCCTATCTCAAACATCAGATCGCGCTCTGCGCCCCCCGTGTGATGCTGCTCTTGGGGGCTACGTCGCTTAAGTACATGGACCCGGCGCGTAAGGACTTCTCGATGGCCAAGGAGGCGGGACGTTTCATTGCGCTACCCGATTACCCCGGGATCGAGACGATGGTCCTGTACCACCCAGCGGCGCTTCTCCGGAACCCCAACCTGAAGGCCGACATGTGGGAGCATGTCAAAATCCTGAAGAAGCGCCTTGTGGAGCTCGGGGTGGCGAAGGGGGTTCAGCACGCCGCGGGTTCAGCGAACTCTTAGACTTTGTCCGGAAATTCGAAATCCGCTCGAGGTTCTCTCGCCGGTCACGGTTGGCGGCATCCGTCGCCTCGCGGTCGCCGGGGACGCTCGGGCGACGACAGCGACGGACGAAACCCGGAAGCTCGGAACCCGAAACCAGTGCCCCGAAGCCGGGGGTTCGTGATCGTCTGTTTCCGTTCGGGAACCAGGTTTCGTCCTTGGCCGTTCGGGATTCGGGGTGCGGGTTTCGTCCGTTTTCAGGTTTCGAAACCCGTGGCCCGGAACCCGTCACCCGTTTCCAGAAACCCGACATCCCGAAATCCGATTCGCGTTTCCTTTCCTTGAAGTCGTCAGCGAGGCGCCCCCTTGGGTTGAAGGCGCCGAGCTGGCGCCAGAAAGGAGACGCGAATGAATCTTCACGTGGGATTCTTGTGATCATGTCACCCGGATGCTTGGGAAATTCATCGCCGGCGGATGATCAAACGGAGTCCCGAGCCCCACCTCGCGGCCTTTTTCTATTCTTGTCCTTTTGGAAAGCAACGGGCCGGTAGAAAAAGCCGGCCCGAAGGGACGGCGATACCTCTGGAGGGTGGGCGGGGAATCCTCACGTTTTTTATCCGCACCGGAGATTCACGAGGATGCATGCGCCCCCGGGCGGCTGCTCCCGAGGAAAAGGGGCCGTAGGCGGGCGGGGTGAGAGGGGCGTG
>SBBH01000186.1 GCA_005239795.1 Planctomycetales bacterium | reverse complement strand
CTTTCTCCCTCCCCCTGGACGGGAGAAGACTGGGGTGGGGGTGCAAAATAGCGCTGTCGTGTTAAGTGACGCTACGCGATGCGCAGGTCAACCTCGAGAACCCCGCCTGTCAGGCGCATGGCATGCGAGGCCGCCGGACGGGGGAGCCGGATCTCGCGTGTGAAGCCGAAGGGAAAGGAGCCGGCCCGCCCCACGAGCTCCTTCGTTTTTGGGTCGTCGATCCAGGCGCGCACCACGAGGCGGTCGGGGGCGTCGAGCCTCGCCTCGCACCGGTAGTCGGGCATGGGAGAGCCGGCGATCCCCAGCCCCTCGCTCCGGCGCCCAGCCGGGACTCGCCGCGGGAGCTCGAGCCGCAGGGTGTAGCCGTGGGGGCGCTCCTCGAGCCACCAGACGCCACCGTAGCGGCGGTCCCGCTCGAGGTCGTCGTCCGGGAGCCTCTTCTTCTCGGCGGCGAGCATTGAAACGAAACGCCCGAGGCGCTCTTTTTTAAGCGCCGCGACGCGCTCTCTCTCCTCCTCGCGGCGCTTTTTCTCTTCCTGCTCTTTCTTGCGTTTGGCCTCGAGCTCCGCAGGGCTCGGGCCCTTGGGCGCCGCGGCCGCGCCGCTCCCCCCGCCGCCGGCGGGAGCGGCCTTCGCAGCCTCGAGCGCCGCCTGCCTTTCCAGAGCCCTGGGCAGGGGGTCTTTTTTTGTCTTGATGACAGGTGTCTTTTTCGACTCCTCCAAGTTGAGGGCGATATATTTCTTATCGCTCTCGGGGACCGCCGATTCCTCGTAGATGGCGGCCACAGGGCACTGTGGGACGCAGGCGTCGCAGTCGATGCAGGTCGCCGGGTCGATATAGACCATCGTCGGCCCCTCGTGGAAGCATTCCACGGGGCAGACGGTCACGCAGTCTGTGAACTTGCACTGGTCGCAGGCGGAGGTGACGACGCGCGGCATCGGTCCTAATTGCTTTCCAGACCCGCTAGGACGACGCCGGCGCTGACACCCTGCGGCGCATAAGGAGGCTGTCCCGCTAAGTCGTTGAAATCGGTGTCGTAGGACCAAATGCGGTTTGGGGCGGTATACCGATTCCCGCCGTATTTCCACTCGCCGTCGGCATACTGGCTTTTATAGAGGTTCACACAGGAGCCCTCTCCAAACATTGTCTTCCTGCCACCATCAGTCCCATCCTTATCAGCCCAGTCTTCATGGTAACGGAAAAAATTCTCGAGCCCACCGCTATAGGGACCGCCGCCGTCGGGTGTTGGGACGATCCCAGCGACGAACGCCGCGTTATAGGTCGTGTCCGCTGCGTTAGGAAGTCCGCTCCCCGACTTCTTCGTATTGTTCCAGGCGTTCGAGAGCAAATTCACCGCGTCGGCAATGACCGCGGCTGGTTTTTTGTCCGTCTTGTTGTAATCCCCTTTGATATAAAGGGGGGTGTTGGTGACGACCGTGAGCCCTCCTGCGGGGAGCTCGGCTCCCTTCGTGAGCTGAAAGCCGTCGGGCTGGTCAGCCGTTGTGGGCTGCGTCATGTATAGGAGGCCGTTAAAGGTGGAGCCGAGGTTTGCGTCAATGAAGGTTTTCAAGAGGCTCATGTCGACACTCCAAAGTTGGACGGTCGCCCCCTCCCGCGCGTCCCAGGTGTTGATCGAGCTGACAACTCCCGGGGGGGCCTTCTCGGTCACGTCAACACCCCCCACGAAGATCCTGCCGTCATTAATCACAACCCCCCCGACCGACGCCTCGGTGTTATAGTACCCCCCCGGTTCGATCGCCCCGATCGGCGGCAGCTCAAGCGGCACGACGCCATGCACGTCACTCTTGACGGTTCCCCCCCACGTCTCCAGAGCTTTTTGATACCAGTCCGAGGCATCGCTGTCATAGTCGCTGTTGGGCCAGGTCTGATAGATGCCGGCCAAGTCCTGTACCTGCGTCTTCCCCGTGAAATCCTTGTCGTTGTCCTTTCGGCGACGGAACATCTGGCCGGCAGCCCGAAGATAGTCCGTCTCAAAAGACAGACCACCGCCCTTTGTGTCGTTGGTCCCCACGTACAGGTCGCTGTTGGTGTGAACGCGTCCAGAGATCGTCATTGCGGGGCCCGGAACGATCTCGAGATCGCCGTCGTAAAAAACCCCGAACTGGAAAAGAGGCACGCTGTATATGTTGACCAGGGTTGTCACCGCCGTCGGGGTCCCCTCGGGCGAGATGAGCCGCGCGGAGATCTCGAACTGCGTGCGGATCTCCAGGAGTCCGGTCGTCGGGTTAATTTCAGTCTCCTCGTCCACCGGGGCGCGCTTGACGGCGCAAGGGATGTATGTTCCATCGATCGTGATGTTGGGATCCCAGGAATTCCCCGGGTCAAGATCATCCCCCGTATTGAGGGAGGCGATAAAGTTGACCAGAGCCACGGCCGCCATCTGGGTCGCTCCCTCCAGGAGCGATTTCGTCCGGCGTTCCGCCACGGCCACATCGGAGTAGCGCGAGCGCGCCGTCCCAAACGTCGAAAGCGCCACTGCCGCGACGCCCAATGTCACGCTGATGATCAGGACAGTGGCGTAGACGGAACCCCGCAGATGATCTACTCGCATTTTTGCCGACATGTTTTCTCCTTTGGACGCTCGTTGCACTCGCTTTTGGACACTTGTTTCATTCGCTTTCGCTTTGCCGCCCGCCTTGCTCGCTTGGTTCTCCCTAATTCCTCATACTCACCGTCGTCGAAACATTCCCTCGGATCGGCACATTGGACTCCCCATCCGGCATGCGATACCACAGCGTCACACGGATCTCCCGCTGGGAGCTGTCGAGCGTCGGGTCGTCCCACACCTGGCCGGAACCGTCGTTGCGCTCGAAAAAGACACGTTCCACGTACACGGCCACCGTCCCGTACACGTTGTTGTTGTAGTTGGTGTAGCGGCGCAGTTCATTGGCGCCCAAGCCGGGGTTCCACACCAGGCAATAGGTCATGTCGTTCACAACCCACTCCACGTCGCCGGCCGAAAGGCCGCCGCCACTGCTTTGGACCGTAGGGGTGCCGTTGCCATCGAGATCTGTCGGGATCGCAAAGATGATCTGTGTCGTGGCGCCGTAGTCGGCATCCCCAGGCAAGGCCGCATGGAGGGGGGGGGATGATCCGTCGCTCGGGAGCGTGTTGAACTCGTCGAAATCGGGGCCGGCCGGAACGTTTCCATTCTCCGGATCAAAAGGAGCGAAAAAATGGGGATAGGGCACACCGTCGCCGCGCAGGTCGGCGCTCGTCCCCGCCTGGCGCAGGTCGGCGGCGATCTGCTGGAGCGCCCGCAGGGCATCGGCATGGAGCCGTATGTCTGCGGAAACCGCCCCCTCGTAGCGTATCGCGGGGGCCATCGCCATGAGCGCCGCCCCGATCACGACACCGAAGATCGACATCGCGATCACCACTTCGAGAAGCGTCATCCCTGAACGGCGTGCGGGTCGACGATCGACGATCGACGATCGTCGATCAAAGCGGGGAACTGGAAACCGGCACGAAAATGAAAAAACTTTTATGGCTTTGCGCACCTCTTCCGCCTTTTCCGGATATCCCCTACCGCACCGTCTTGGAGCGCGCCGTCGTCAAAGTCAAGGTCTGAACCCCTCCCCCCAGCTCATCGTTCCATGTGACCTGAATCAGTATAGTCAGGGGATCGGGAATCCCTGCAGGATTTTTCCCGTTGTCGTACCACGTTTGCCAATCCCATCCCGGATAGGTCACCGTGATCACCTCGTTGGACAAGGATTTCACCACCCCCGAATTGGCCGCCACGTCGCTTCCGTCTGCGGGAAACGCCCCGTCGACCGGAATGCTCCGGAATGGGGTTAGGGCGATCCGCTCCTTGACTGCCTCCAGGTCAAAGAGCGCCGTCTCTGCTTCGTGGATGGCAATCTCCCTGCGGCCGGACGTCCCGACCAAAAGGCCGATCGACAACAAGACAATGAGCAGGATCGACGCCCCCGCCATGACCTCGAGGAGCGTCATCCCCGCTTTTTGCTCGTGGAGGCTCCGCCCACCCCGCGCGCCACTCATAACAAAACAATATGATACCGCCGTCTGTCTGGCGACGCCAGACAAACGGCGGCGGGGTTGGCAAGCAGAGGATCCGCCCCAAAATGCGGCCGTCACTCCCCCTTGATAATCCGGTACATTTCGGCTCCTTCCACCACAGCCCCGTCGGCCCCGATGAACCACGTCGGCATCGCCTGGGCCAGGCCTTGGGCGAAATACACGCTGGGGACGTTCGTCCCCAGGTCGATGGAATTCGCCGCGATCGCCCCCCCCACCTGGTTCTGCTTGGCGGAGGTGATCTCCCCTTCAGCGAAGAATGCCCCGGTGAGTTTTTTCTGGGCGGAGGCGGGCAGATCGATGTCATCCTCGGCGATGATCCCCAGGAACGCGCCGGTCGGGAAGATCGTCCCGGGCGACGGCAGGAGATCGCCGTGGATCGTGACGGTGCCACTGTCCCCGCCGCTCGACTGCGCCAGGAGCGCTCCCGTCCCGGTGTATGTGAAATCGACCTTCGTCGGCCCCGTGGTTCCTCCCAGGGTCAGGTTTCCGTCGACCGTGACGCGCCCCGAGATCGTGATCGTCGCCGCTGTCTTGTTCCAGGAGAAGCTGTTGCCGCTCGCGTCCGACACGGAAAAACTGCTCGTCTGCTTATTGATCGTCCCGGTCCAGCCGGGGACCGTCGCCGCGTTGATCGTGACAGAGTTCGTGGTGTAGTAATCCTTGTAGGTGGCGTAGTCGACGCCGGTGGCAGGATCCGTGTAGGCGTCGAAGATGCTCGGCATGTCGATCGAATCGGGCAGGTCGTAATTGTGCGTCGTGCCGTTGTCGGAGAAGACGTTCGCCGTCCCCTGGTTCCCTCCGTAGCCGTCGTTGACATAGATTCCGTCGACCCCTTCGGCCGAGGTCCCCACCGTCCCAGTCCCGGAGAGATCCACCGTGCCGTGCTTGACCCGAAGAACCGCGTTTAAATCCTCCCCCGCCGCCAAGGAGGGGAGATAGGACAGGAGCGTCGCGTCTCCCCCGTCGTAGTTGTTTCTTTGTCCGGAGGTCCCCGAAAAGTCGATCGCCGTGTCCGAGGCCGAGAGACCGTCCCCGAAAACGAGCGTCGAGCCGTAAATCTTGCCGTTCCCGGTCACGGCCGCCCCTGCCCCGGCATCTCCCGCCGTGACGGCGTTGTCCCAGATGTTGAAGGTCTCGGAGCTCGTTTGGATCTGGACATGGATGATGGGGGCGGTGACCCCTCCCTGGCGCGCGAACCCGTTGAACGCAAACCCGGTCTCCTCGTCGATGTCGCCGTCGCCGTCATTGTCCTTGCCATCCGCGGACATATCCACGGTATAGGCGTAGTAGGCGCCCACCCCCTCGATCCCTCCTGGGGAGATGACGGGAACCACGTCTGGCTCCCCAAAGGTGGGGTAGCCGTCCCCCTCCCCTTCGTCGTTTGTGCTGGCTTGACCGTCTTTGCCGATATCATCCTCGGCCGCGTCCCAGCCCGTTGTGCCGAAGCTCGGATTCCCCTCGTCATCTTCGTCGATGGTGTCGTCTGCGTCGTTGTCGATGCCGTCCGTCCGCATGTTCTGCTGATGGATCGCTTCGTTCAAGGCGACCTCGACCAAACTAAAGGCGCGGTTCTTGTCGTGATAAACGTCGATCGCCCGGCTGCGGGCCTGAGAGATCATGAAATACGCCGTCAGGGAAGAGAGGATCCCCGACAACATGACGAAGACGACCACCGTGAGCAACGCGCCGGATTGCCTCTTCATGGACTCCTCCTTACTCAAGGATTTCTCAGAGCCACACTCGCCGTCTGGGGCGCATCGATCCGCATCCTCGCTAGATCATCCCACGTGGAGACGGTCAGCGTGATCGTCAGCAACCGTTCGTTGAGGGAAAATTGGAGATTGCCCGCCGCAATCAGGCTGCCGAAGGTCCGCGAGGCCGGCCCCGGTTGATAGTTTGTCCAGGCGGGGGACGCCGTCTGGTCCTCGACGCGCATGAGAAAAGACTCGTCCACAATGGTGTTCCCATTGTCATCGCTGCCGTTTGTGGACTCACCGAAAAGGAGAGCGGGTGTCAAACTGTAGGTGATCGGGGGGGACCAGACAATCGCATCCCCGTCGAACCCGATCGCCTTGTTGAACGTGATCGAATCCCCAGCCGTCGAGATCGCCCAGTCGGGGCCGCTGGTCCCGGATTGCCTCAGCTCCACCACCATCTGGTCGACGAGGGTGCGGGCGTCCATTTCCGCCCTGGCGGCAGCTTCGCGGACCTCCGAGACCGACTCCGATTTCGTCGTAAACAGAGAGGCCGCCGTCATGATCACGGTGAAAGCGGCCATCGTCAGCATGATCTCCAAAAGCGTCATGCCTGCTCGCCGCGACCCTCTGTTCACCGGTCTATCGCCTTTTTGTTTTTGCATCGTCTCCTCCTAGCGCCGCGCGATGAGCGCCTGCATTGTGTTCACGAGAGAAGAACCAGGGCTGTTCTCGTTGCTCCAATGGATCCGGACCGTGATGGGAAGGATCACAAAAGAAGGCACAGACGTATTGACATTCGTATCCACCATGTCGCCGTCCCCGTTGAGGTCGCGTGGGAGCCCCATGGACGCGTTCACCTCCGTCTCGTCGGTGTGAAGGATGATCTCCACAAGCTGTCCCGTGGGGGAATCCGAGGCGGCCACGAGACCCGGCACCGTCAAAGGGATCCCCCCCGTGGCGTACGTGTTCCCCGGCGCGTCCATGCCGTCCGGGTCATTGCTGGGGTCATCGTCCAAGAGGTTCACCAAGTTCGGAAAGGAATCGAAGCCGAGGTAGCGGATCCCTTCCACGACGCGCCGGGTGGTCTCTTCCGCCAATTCGAACTCCTGGGAGATGCGGGCGTGGCGTTCCATCGTGGCGTTCAAAAGCATGATCCCGCCAGCGGCGATCACGAAGATCCCGGCCACGGCCGTCACTTCCAGAAGGGTGAATCCTGCTTCTCCCTGTCGCCTGCGCATATGGCTTCCCCCCCGTGAATGGCCTAGAACCTCTACGGTTACCCTAGCCACTTCCAGCGCGTATGCAAACGCCGGAAGCCTAAAGGGAGTGAAGCGCCCGGAGGCCATGCAAAAAATTCATTGTTTTTCTAGACCCAGCGCCGCCAGGACCGCCGGCGTGTCGGCCAAATCCGCGAAGAGGCGCCCGGCCCCTGCCGCGGCGAGCTCCTCTAAGGTGTAGTGGCCGCCGGTCGCCACCCCGATCGAGCGGACCCCGTGACAGGCGGCCACCCGGATGTCGTGCGGGGTGTCGCCGACGATCGTGACGGCGGGACGGCTCTCTTGGGCGGCCAAGGGAAGCCGCGCCATGGCCGCCTGATAAACCGCCTCGCGCTCCTCCGCGTCGCTCCCGTAGCCGCCCACGGCGAAAAACCGGTTCAGGCCGAAGGGGGCGAGCTTGATCCGGGCCCCTCCTTCTAAGTTCCCGGTGAGAAGCGCCAAGGTCACGTCGGGGCGCGCGGCCAGCGCCGTCAGGAGCTCCCGCACGCCGGGGAAGATTCGCGCGCCGTTGCCGCGGACCATCTCCTCAGCAAGGCACTCGAGGTAGCGCGCGAAGAGCGCCTCGCGGCGCTCGTCAAAGACCCGCGGGTCTTTGACGTGGGCGTTGGCGGCGTGCACCCGGCGCATGATCGCCCAGTCCGTGAGCCCCGCCATCGAGAAGGGGATCTGAACTTCGTCGATCCCAGAAAGGTCCCGGAAAGCCCGCACGATCGCCCGGCGCCCCGCCCCGCCGGCGTGCACCAGCGTCCCGTCGATATCGAACATCACGATATGGTGCGACATGGGGGAGAGTATATTAGGGAAGGGTTTCCCGTGGATCGTGTTTCGCCGGACGCGGATATCCTGCGAATCACGCATCACGAACAACGCCCCCCCCGTTTTGCGTCGATCGGGGCTCGGTTGTTCAGGCCGGCCGCAAACGAACTCGGCCGAGCTCCACTTCGACAAGTTGGCTGGCGAACTCCAGGGCAGCTCGAATCTCCTCCGGCGTGACGCCGTACTCCTCCTCGACTTCCTTGAAGGTCATGCCGCCAGCCCGCCCACAATCCTCGCGACCGGCACCCGGGTGCCCCGGATCACGGGCTTTCCATGTTGGATTTTGGGATCGATCAGGATGCGACCACGCATAACCGCTTCGGTATACGCGAGTTTCCCCGCTTTTGAACGTATCGCGAACAACCTTTCAAAAACACACCGTGTTCGACCGTTTGTCTGTTCTCTTCCTCGCTCCGTTCCCCAGTCTCCCCGTCGTCCTTTTCTTCTGCTAGACTTCGCTCATGGACGCGACGCTTTCGCGCCTCGTTTCCTTCATCGGCGCGGGCGGCGCCCACAAGGACATGGAGCTCGCCTGCGCGGCGGCGAAGGTTTTAGGGGCGCTCGGGGGTTCGGAGGCTCCTGTCCGCAAGGCGCTCGAAAAGCTTTTGGCCTCCCCCAACGAGACACTCGCCCACTACGCCCTGTCGGCGCTCGCCCCCGCCGCCGGCCCCGAGATTCTGGACCGCGTCGTCGGGCGCCTGGCCGCAAACCCTCCCTTGTCAAGCGACGCGGCAGCGTTTGTGACACGGCACCTCGAGAAGGCCGCGCCGCTTCTGGTCAAGGCGCTCGCCGACAGGAACCCCCGTCAAGCCCAGGCCGCCCTGAAACTCTTGGCCGGGCTTCCTTCGGGCAAGCTCGACCCGGCGGCACTTCTGCCAGCCCTGAAGGGGGGCGACACGGCGCTCATACAGGAGGCGACCGCCGTGATCCGCGAGCGCCTCGCGGGGCTCTCAGCCGCAAAGCAGGCCCCCTTCGCCAAGAAACTGAAAGCTTTTTCCGAGAGGAAAGAGGTCCGCGCCTCGCCCGACACCCTCACCGCCTGCGTCAAGATTTTAGGGGCGGCGCTTCCGGCGGGGGATCTCGGGGAACTTCTCACCTACACCGCTCCAACGCACCCGACGCGGATTCGGCGCAACGCTTTTTTTGCCCTGGCCGAGCAGGAACTTTCCAAGGTCCCCAAGGCCAAGACCGCGCGGATCGTCCAGACGGCTCTGGCGGCTCTGGCCGAGGAGCCCGCGATCGCCGAGGCGGCCGCGGAACTTTTGAAGAAATTCATGCCGGAGAAATCGTGGCGCTCGGGGCTCGCGGCAGGGCTCGACAAGGAGGGCCCGGCCCGAAAATTCGCGCTCTGGGCCGCCGAGCGGCTCCCGGCGAAGGAGGCGATCGAATTTCTCCTGCCGACCTTCTCGCACCAGGACGGCGAATTCCGGCACGCCGCCGCGCGCGCCTTGGGCCAGATGAACGGCGTCGCCCGGGCGCTCATGATCCGCGTCGACAAAAAGCTCGACAACGCCGCCGCCTGGGGGATCGGCGAGGCGTTGAAAAACGCGCGCGCGCGCCTTTCCGAAGCCGACAAGAAGCTCCTGCGCGATCGGCTTCTGATGCTTTTGTCCAAGAACGACCCCGCGGCCGAGGTCCTGGTGGATGTCGCGCGCGAGGCGGCTCCGGAGATCGTCGGCCCAGCGCTTTTGAAAAAGGCGCTCGAGCAAAAAGATCCCGAGCGCCGGCGCGAGGGGCTTAAAAAAACCCTTCGCGTCTGGCCTGACGCCCGGGAGGCGAAGCTCGCCCTGGCGCTCGCCGACATCCGGGAGGGGAAGAAAGACCTGGCGCCGGCGGCGCGCTCAAGCGACAAGGGCCTGGCGACTCTCTCGGGGCTCGCCCGCACTGAGACCGATGCGAAGGAGACGGCCGAGCTCCTCGGTCGGGAGAAGTCGCTCTCGGCCGAAGAACTCTATTACATCGGGTTCCATTTCGCCGAGCGGTCAGGCCCCGAAGGGGCGCTGGGCCGAGCGGTCCTCAAAACGCTTCTCAAGCGCTTCCCGAAGCACGCCCAGGCGGCGGCCGCGGCCAATAAGCTCAAACTCGCCCCGCGGGATTAGCACGGTTGGCGGCATCCATCGCCCCGCGGTCGCTTGAGGACATTTTTGCGCAAGACGTCCCTTCAGGCGGCCGCTCTTGACGCGGCCCTACCGGCGGTCTTGATCGTCGTTCGTGACACAGGAGAGATCCTTTCGGCAAGCGACGTATTCCGATGTAATCGTTTAGCGGGCCGTAGCGAGATGTAGCAGGGGTGCAGGATTCCCCTGCCTGTGGCGCAGGAAAGCGGCCTTCAGGAAAGAGACGGGATCGCGG
>SBBH01000229.1 GCA_005239795.1 Planctomycetales bacterium | reverse complement strand
GGATCGCCGCCCCCGCCCCGTCCCCGAAGAGGATGCAGCTCCCCCGGTCTTGATAGTCGGTGATCTTCGAGAGGATCTCGCTCCCCAGGGCCATCCCGCGGCCGATCTGGCCGCTCGCGACGAACTGCCGGACGACCGAGAGCGCATAGATGAATCCCGAGCAGGCGGCCGAAAGGTCGAAAGCCCCGACCCCGCGGATCCCGAGATTCCCCGCCACGAAGCAGGCGGTGGACGGGAACATCATGTCGGGCGACGCCGTTCCCAGGACCACGAGCTCGATTTTCTGGGCGTCGAGCTGGGCGTCGGAGAGGGCCCGGCGGGCCGCCTCGGTAGCCAACATCGAGTTACGCCACTCGGGGGGCGCGATCCGGCGCTCCTGGATCCCCGTGCGCTCGACGATCCAGGCGTCCGACGTGTCGACCATGCGGGCCAGCTCCGCGTTCGTCAGGACGCGCTCAGGCACATAGGTCCCCAACCCCTGAAGCCGAACGATCTTTCCCATAAGTCAGGCTATTGTCTCTCGAAGGCCGCCAGTGTGTCGATGATCTTGGCGTTCACGTCATGCTTGGCCCACTCTCGGGCGACGCCGATGGCGTTGCGGATCGCACGGGCATTGGAGCGGCCGTGCGCAATGATGGCAACCCCCTGGGCCCCCAAGAGCGGCGCCCCGCCGTACTCGGCGTAGTCCAACTTATCCTTGATCTTGTGAAACGCAGGCTTGGCCATGAGCGCCCCCAAGAGCGTGAGGGGATTGGCCGTCAGGTGCTTCTTCATCTCCAGCATCATGCTCTCGGCCAGCCCCTCGCTTACCTTCAGAATGGTGTTCCCCACGAACCCCTCGCAGACGATGACGTCGAAGCGGCCGTGGTAGATGTCGTTCCCTTCCGCAAATCCCCCGTAGTGGATCGGCGCGTCCTTCAACATCAAGGCGGTCTGGCCGACCAGGGCGTTTCCCTTTTCCTCTTCTGAACCGACGTTCAAAAGCCCCACCTTGGGGCGGCGGACCTCCAGCACCTGCTCGCAAAAAACGGAAGCCATGAGCGCGTACTGGTAGAGGTGCTCTGGCTTGCAGTAGATGTTGGCGCCGGCGTCGACCAGGAGACAGCGCCCCGTCTGCGTCGGGAGCGTCACGGCGATCCCGGGGCGCTTGACGCCGGGGAGGAGCCGCATGAAGAGCGTCGCCGCCGCCACCATGGCGCCGGTGTTCCCGGCGGAGACGACCGCCTCGGCCTTCTTGTCCGCCACGAGCTTCGCCGCAACGTTGATGGAGGAGTTCCGCTTGCGCCGGACCGCCCCGGCGGCGTGCTCCCCCATCCCGATCGTCTCGGCGGCGTGCACGACCTCGATGGCGGACTTGCCGGCGCCCTTGCCTTTTTCGGCCGCCAATTCCTTCCCGATCGCGCGCTCGTCCCCCACGAGGAGGATCTGCACATCGGACCAGGCGGCCGCGGCGTCAAGCGCGCCGGCCACCGTTTCCCGGGGCGCGAAATCCCCTCCCATGGCATCGAGCGCGATGCGGATCATCTGGATTGGTTAAGCGCGTCCCACGTATACCCCATCGTGCGATTGTTCGATTAGGCGCGCTTCAAAAGCATGTCCCTAATGTACTGCCCTTTTGCAGATTCTCGGCGCATGTGGACATATCCAACACTTGCATCTTCCTATGAACCGATCCGCAACATTTCTTCGCTCGAAATTTTGTGAAGATCCCCATGCGCCACCTGCCCCTCCGGGTGATACGCATAGCGCGTCACGTACGGCCCCTCCCCAGGCCGCACATCGCGGTTCGTCTTCTCGATCGTCTTCAGCTCTTGAAGCGCCTCGTCAAAGTAGTGCAGCGTGACATTCCCGTTCCGGTCCGTCTCCGTCGTGAGCGAAAAGGCATTGGGCGGCGCCTGCGCATCCCCGGTGAGGTCCTCCGTGTAGGCCAATGTCGTCGTCCCCCCCACCACGATATTGGGGTTTCCCGAGGGCCCCCCTTGGTCGTGCCCCCACCGCTGGGCAACCACCCGGTCGTATTCGGCTTGCTCCCGGTCTGTCTCGGGCGAATAACTCAACACCACCCAGGGCTTCGATTGCAAAGGATCGTCGTTTACGTTATAGGCCGGATCGAAAACGGAAATCAGGTTGTGGTTGAGACGTTGATCGTTAGACCCTGACGTATACGTGTAAAGCGTCGTCTTGCCGTTGGGGAAGTTGTTCTCCGGTTGGGTCATCCCCGTCACCACCGGCGAGCGGACTTTTATGAGATCCCCACGGTTGTCATACGTGTAGATCACCTGGCGCCCCGCGAAATCCGTGATCGAGATGAGCCGCCCGCCCGCGTAAACAAACGTGTACACACGGTCCTGCGTGTCCACGATCGACGCGATCTCACCCGAGGCGTTGCGGTTCACGGTCAGGGTGTTGTTGTTTCTGTCCGAGACCGAAACCAGCCTTCCCTTCTTGTCGTAGCCGTAGCGCATCCCGTCCGGCATCGTCTGTGTGAAATCTCCGCCGGGGTTTCTGACGAGCGGCTCGAAGAGCCCCACCGGCGCCTCGAACACCGTCCCGTTTACAGGCCCGTAGGTGTCCTCGCGCCCCAGGCCGTCGATCACCGAGGCCGACGGCAACCCTCCGCCGCCGCTCACCAAGAGCACCACACGCCGCTCGTAGGTGCACGACCAGTTGTGCCCCTGAGCGCCCTTGAAGTCTGCCAGGCTCGAGTAGGTCCGCTTCCAGACGAAGTCGAATCCCCGGCTCGGGACCCGCAGATCCTCTACCGCCAACGTCGCGCCGCCGTTGGCAAGCCCCACCGGAAGCGATTGCGTCGCCGGGTATGGCGGACAGTCACAATCGGTCGCTTTCTTGCGCTGATCCGCGCGCCGCTCCACGGGCGTCAGGAAGCACCCAATCGTGGCTCCGAGACATCCCGGACCCGTCGGATGCGAGGGATGCCGCGGAGGGGTGGCTGAGTAAGCCCCCCAGGCCATCATCCACAAGGTCGCTTCGAAAAACGGTCTTATGCGCATTATAACGGCCCGGGGATACCGGGATCCTATGACGGACTTTCCCATCGGCCCGATTTACGACGCCGGCTCGACCTCGACGCGCGCCTGGCCGCCGTAAAAACCACAAGTCGGGCAGACCCGGTGCGGCAGTTTGACGGACTTGCACCGGGGACAGGCGGTCAAGCCGGGACGAGACAGGGCCTGGTGCGCCCGGCGTTTCCCGCGTCTGGCAAGGGACGGCTTTCTTTTCGGGACACCCATAGGTCGGATCTCCTGGTTCGCGGAAAGCGCGTTGTATATCCGATCGCGCCGCGCGGCTCAAGCAAAAAGCCCCAACGTGTTTCCCTCGACCTGGATTTCACGCTAGAATCCGCGCGTTCCGATGGACACCCTTCTGACCCCCGCCCAGGTCGAGATCCGCCGGAAGGCCCGCGACCTCGCCGAACGCCACGCGCGCCCCAAGGCGGCCGAGTACGACCGGACCGGCGAATATCCCCACGACGTCATGCGCGAGATCGTCCGCGCCGGATTCATGGGGATCTGGATCCCTAAGGAGTATGGCGGCGGCGGGTGCGGCATCCTCGAGACGTGCCTGGTGGTGGAGGAGCTGAGCCGCGTCTGCGGAGGGCTCGGCGTCGCCTACTCCGTCAACGCCCTGGGGTCCTTCCCGATCATCCTGGGAGGGACCGCCGAGCAGAAACATCGCTGGCTCCCCCGGATCGCCTCGGGTGCCGATTACATCGCCTTCGCCCTCTCCGAAAAAGGAGCCGGAAGCGACGCCGGCGGCATGAAGGCGCGCGCCAGCACCGACAACGGCGCTTACCGGATCGACGGCGACAAGAAATGGACCACGAACGCGGGCGTCGCCAACCTCTTCACGGTCTTCGCCAGCACCGACCCCACCAAGGGGACGCGCGGGATCAGTGCCTTCGAGGTGGAGCGCGGGACGCCGGGCTTCGCGATCGGCCGGCGCGAGGACACCACCGGCATCCGATGCGTCCCGATCCACGAGACCCACTTCAAGGCCTGCCGGATCCCGGCCGCAAACCGCCTCGGCGAGGAGGGGAAGGGATTCCACCTCGCGATGGCGACCCTGGACCGGGCGCGCCCGTCGGTGGCGGCGCAGGCGTTGGGGTTGGCACAGGGAGCCCTGGATTTGGCGGCGCAGTTCGTGGCCCAGCGCAAACAGTTTGGGCAGGCGATCGCCCAGTTCCAGGCGATCCAGTTCATGCTCGCAGACATGGACACACAGGTCCAGGCGGCCCGCCAGCTCGTCTATGCGGCGGCGCTGGCCGCCGACCGCCAGGAGAAGGATTTTTCCAGGCTCGCCGCGATGGCCAAGCTCTTCGCCTCCGACACCGCCATGCGGGTCACCACCGACGCCGCCCAGCTTTTCGGCGGGTATGGCTACGTGCGCGACTTCCCGATCGAAAAATTCATGCGCGACGCCAAGATCACGCAGATCTACGAGGGAACGAACCAGGTGCAGAGGATCGTGATCGCCCGGGCGCTCCTCAAGGAAACCGAGGCCCTGATCGCCGATCCCTCGCGCGTCATCGTCCGCCCGCCGGAATAACCCCCCAAATCAGACCGGGCGGCCGAGACCCTCTGCGACGGCGCGGCGAAAACTCGCTTGGTCGATCGCCGGGAAGCGATACAGCTCCGGCTCGATCTTCTCGAAAAGTTCCCAGGCTTTCCCGGGGTCGACGAGCTTCCGGGCGATCAGCTCCCGCACATCGGTCTGGTCAAGCTGATGCCCCCGTTCGATCTTCGCCAGAATCTGCGCATAGAAATCGTAATGGAAGAAATCAATCGACCCTTCTCGCACGATGAAGGCGGACCGATCGCGCCAGCCGGGAAGCTCCGGAAGAAAATCGGCCGGGGAGGCCAGCTCCACGTTGATCTTCAGGGCCTCCTTCAACGCCGGGACATACTTGAGGACGGCGTCGGCGTCCGCTTCGATCCGGATGTCCACATCGATCGTCATCCGGCGCCAGCCGAGGAGGACAGCCGTGGCACCTCCCGTCAGGTAAACGCGCCCGGCCGTGCGCGCCTCCCGCCCCAAATCCTGCATGAAGCGCCGAATGCGGTCTGCGTCGGCTAACTCGCGCATGCGGCCGCCCGCTCGAAGCTGACAAGTTTCCTGACCAGCGCGTTGTACCGCGCGTGCGCAGTGCGGGAATCCTCTTGGGCCAGGAGGGCATAGAGCCGATGCTCCGGAGACGCGATCGTTTCGCGCGGCACGGAAAACCCCAATGCCCGCAGGCGCGGCGCGCCAATCGAGACGAGGCACGCCGCCGCGGACTCGATGCCGCGGCCCAGGTCTTGAAGTCCCTCTTCAACCAGATCGGCGCCCGGAAGACTGCGATTCATGCTGGGATTATATCACCGCCCAGGTGGAACCGATCCCGCCCCTTGACGCGGCCGGGCAACCCTGGAAGATCAAAAACGGCCATGAACACTCCCTTCCTCGTTCGAGGAAAAACCCAGCCTGTGCGGTGGCGCTCGTGGGGCGAGGAGGCGTTCGCCGAGGCGCGCCACACGATCCGTCCGGTCTTTCTCCTCGTGGGCGCTTCCTGGTGCCGCACGTCGGCGCTTCTGGACCGGGACCTGGTGGATCCCGAGATCGCCCGCCGGTTGAATGACCTCTTCATCCCGATCCGCGTCGACCGGGACGCCCGGCCCGACATCGACGCGCGCTACCAGGCGCTGGGACATGCCGCCACGAAGCAGTCGGGGTGGCCGTTGGCCGCGTTCCTGGACGGCCAGGGACGCCTTTTCCACTCTGGGACGCGCTTCTCCAAAACCCCGAGCGGCGGACGGACGGCACTGGGCGCGGTCCTCGACCAAACAGCCGCCTACTTCCAGGAGCGCCGCGACAAGACCGAAGCATACGCCCAAAAACTTTTGGACGGCTGTTTCCCCAAAAATACGCCGGCCGACGGCGACCCGGAGACCCGACGGCGTCCCGCACGCGGCGCCGACATCGCCCCCCTCGCGAGCGCGTTCGATGCCCGCCACGGGGGGTTCGGGGGCGCCCCAAAGTTCCCTCTGCCGCTCGCGATCGAGGCGCTCCTGGTCCGCGCCCGGAACGCCCAGGACCGCGCGGCAGAGGAGATGGCCCGCAAGACGCTGACGCGCCTGGCGGCCAGCCCCCTGCATGACCCTGTGGGAGGCGGATTTCACAGGATGTCGCAGGACGAGGCCTGGCGAGAGCCGGCCTACGAAAAGCTCCTAGCGGACAATGCCGAGCTTCTGCGCCTCTTCTGTCTGGGATATGCGATCCTGAAGGATCCCCTTCTTCTGACCCCTGCGCGGGGGATCGTGAGGTTCCTGGAGGAAACCTTGCATCTAGAGGGAACTCCATGCTTCGCCGCGTCCGTCGCGGCCGGGGACGCCCTGGAGGAGGGAGATTTTTACCGCTGGCCGGCCGCCCAGCTCAACCGCCTCCTCACGGCTCCCGAGCGCCAGGTCCTGGCCGAGACAGCCGGGTGGAAACGCGCCGGCGACCGGATCCTGACGCGCCTGGCAACCGTGGAAATCAAAAACCCGGCGGGGGATGTCGCGCGCGCCCTGCGCCTCTCCCCCCTGGAAATCGCCCGGCACTGGGAGAAGGGGCTTGAAAAACTCGCCGAGGGGCGAAAAGAGCGAGCCCCCCTCCCTCATGACGCGACCCTCTACAGCGCCGCGAACGCCGAGGTCGCGCGGGCGTTCTTGGCCGCCGCGCCGGCGCTGGCGCGCCCCGACTTGCGGGAAGCGGCCCTGGCGATCCTGGACCGGATTCTCGCGGAGGCGGCGACCGACGGGCTCGTCGGGCACGCCTTGGGAGAAGCGCCGCTCCCTTTCTTCGCGGCGGACCAGGCCCACGTGGGGCTCGCCTGCCTTGAGGCGTTCCAGGATGCCGGCGCGTCGAGATATATCGAGGCGGCCCGGCGCCTGGCCGACGGCCTCACCCGGCGTTTCCGGGTCCCCGGCCGCGGGTTTCATGATGTGCTCCTCGACGACGCCGATCTGATCACCCAAGCGATGCCGCTCTTCGATGTCATCGACCTCCCCGGGCCCTCGGCCAACGGCCTCGCGGCCCTCTTCATGGCGCGCCTGGGGAAAACCCTCGGAAACGAAGGGGCCCCCTACCGCCGAAACGCCCAGGAGGCGCTCGAGTCTCTTTCCGGCGCGAGCACCCTCTACGGCCCATACGCGGCAGGAATCTGCCTGGCAGAATGGGAAGCGGCGGACACAATCCCCTCCCGTCGGGGTGAGCTGCCCCGTAGAATCGCGCGGCCGTGAAATTGATGAAAGCGATTCTGAAGGCGCGCCCCGAAAAAGGGCTCGTGATCGGCGATGTCCCCAAGCCCGCTCCCGGCCCCGGCGAGGTCCTGATCAAGGTCCAGCGCGGCGCCATCTGCGGGACTGATCTGCACATTTCTAAATGGGACGCTTGGGCCCAGGGGCGGATCAAGCCGCCGCTCGTGATCGGCCACGAGTTTTCCGGCGTCGTGGAGGAGCTGGGGCCGGGCGTCTCCAATATCAAGGCAGGAGACAAGGTTTCCGCCGAGGGGCACCTCGTCTGCGGGAGTTGCCGGCCGTGCCGCACGAACCGCGCCCACATCTGCCAGAACACGAAAATCATCGGGATCGACGTCGCGGGGGCGTTCGCCGAATGGATCGCGATGCCCGCCGCCAACGTCTGGAAAATCGACTACGACGTGTCGATAGACGTCGCCGCGGTCCACGACCCGCTGGGGAACGCCTTCCATACGGCCTTGATCGAGCCGGTCGAGGGGGAGGCGGTCCTCATCGAGGGGTGCGGCCCGATCGGGCTTTTCGCGGTCCAGATCGCCAAGGCCGCCGGGGCGCGCCAGATTTTCGCGGTGGACTTGAACGACAAGCGCCTGGCCCTCGCGCGCGCCTTCGGCGCCGCGCACGCCTTGCACGCCCAGCGCGACCCCGTGGACAAAATCGTGCGCGAGGCCACCGGCGGCGAGGGGCCTTCCGTGGTCATGGAGATGTCGGGGCACCCCGCCGCCGTGCGCCAGGGGTTTTCGCTCGTGGCCAATGGCGGGAATGTCCGGCTCCTGGGGATCCCCTCCTCCGAGGTCCCCTTGGACCTGGCCGCCGCCGTCATCTTCAAGGGGGTGACGGTGCACGGGATCATCGGCCGGCGTATGTACGAGACGTGGAAACAAATGCGCGCCTATCTCAAGGAAAAGCGGATCGACCCAGAGCTGGTCATCACGCATCGGCTCCCCTACACCGAGATCGAGAAGGGGCTGGCCCTGATCGAAAGCGGCGAGGCGGGCAAGATCGTCTTGAATTTCTAATGGACCAGGAATTCCGCCGCGAGATCGCCGCCGAGCTTGCCCAGTTCAAAAAGGACGGCGTCTACAAGACCTTCAACCACCTGGAGTCCCCCCAGGCCTCGCGCATCACGATGCGCGGCCGGGGAGAGGTGATCATCCTCTCCTCGAACAACTACCTAGGGCTCTGCGACGCCCCCGACGTGGTCGCGGCCGGCAAGAAGGCGCTTGACACCTACGGCGCCGGCACCGGTTCCGTGCGGTTCATCTGCGGGACGTTCGCGATCCACGAGGCGCTCGAGAAGGCCCTGGCGGCTTTTGTCGGGACCGAGGCCGCAACAACCTACGTCTCCTGCTGGACCGCCAACACGGGGCTCATGGCGACCTTCTTCGACGAGCGCGACGTCGTTGTGAGCGACGAGCTCAACCACGCCTCGATCATCGACGGGATCCGGATTTCGAAAGCCGCGCGGCGCCTCTACAAGCACTCCGACATGAAGGAGCTCGAAACGCACCTAGCCCAAACGGCTTCCCTGCGTCGGCGCTTCGTGATCACCGACGGCATTTTCAGCATGGAGGGGGATATCTGCAAACTGCCGGACCTCGTCGAGCTCTGCCGGAAATACAACGCGATCCTGACCGTGGACGATTCCCACGCGACAGGAGTCCTGGGGAAGACCGGCCGCGGAACGGCGGAGCACTTTGGCCTCGTGGGCCAGGTCGACATCGTGACGAGCACGCTGGGGAAGGCACTCGGGGGAGCTGCCGGGGGGTTCACGGCCGCCTCCCGCGAGGTCGTCGACTACCTGGAACAGCGCTCGCGTCCCCTTCTGTTTTCGAACGCCCTCCCCCCGACCGTTGCGGGGAGCGCCCTGGCGGCCCTCGAGCACCTCCAGGCGCACCCCGAACGCGTCACAAAGCTCCGCGAGAACGCCCGCTACTTCCGGGGACGTCTGAAGGAGATCGGTTTTAAACCGATCGAGGGGGAGACCCCGATCATCCCGGTCTTGGTCGGCGAGACCGCCAGCGCCATCCAGATGAGCCAAGAGCTTCTAAAAGAAGGGGTCTTTGTCACCGGGTTCGGCTACCCGGTAGTCCCCCAAGGGAAGGCGCGCATCCGCTGTCAGATCTCGGCCGGGCACACGCGGGAGGAGCTCGACACGGTCCTGGCTGCGATGGCAAAGGTCGGCAAGCGGATGAGGCTCATCTAAATCGCCCCGTCTCTTAAGTCTCCTTGTCACCCCGTCATGAACAAACTTGTCCCTCTCTTCGCTGTCTGCCCCAAGGGAGTCGGGCCGGCGCTCGCCGCGGAACTCACGCGCCTGGGGATTCCGGAGGTCGAGGAACGCGCGGGAGGGGTCTCCTTCGCCGGGGATCTTGGCGTGCTCTACAAGGCGCATCTCTGGGCTTCCACCGCCAGCCGGATCCTGGTTCCCGTCTCCTCCTTCGATTGCCAGGATGCGGATGACCTCTACGAGGGGGCCCGCGACGTCCCCTGGGAAACCTGGCTGTCGCCGGCCGGGACGCTCGCCGTCGATGCCAACACACACCACAGCGGCGTGCGCGATCCCCGCTACGCGGCGCTCAAGGTGAAGGACGCCGTCTGCGATTATTTCCGGCACAAGACAGGACGGCGCCCCTCTGTCGACGCCGAGGCTCCCACTCTGCGGATCAACGCCCATATCGCCAATGACCGGTGCGTCCTGAGCCTGGATGCCTCCGGCCGGGGGCTTCACCAACGCGGCTACCGAAAAGAGACCCAGCGGGCCCCCTTGCGCGAGACTCTGGCGGCGGCGCTCGTGGAATTTTCCGACTGGGATACTTCGCGCCCTTTCGCTGACCCCTTGTGTGGCTCCGGGACGATCGCGATCGAGGCGGCCTGGCGCGCGATGCGTGCCGCGCCCGGACTGCTGCGCCCGACATTCGGCTTCCAGAAGTGGCTCGATTTCGACGCGAGGCTCTGGCGCGATCTCGTCGAGGAGGCGAAGTCGCTCCGTCGGAGCGCCATCGACGTCCCGATCCTCGCCAACGACATCTCCCCCAAGGCGATTGCCGCCGCGCGAGCCAATGCCCGGGCCGCGGGGGTCGAGACGTTCATCCGCTGGTCGACGGGGGATGCCAGAAAGCTCGAGCCGCCGTCGCCTCAAGGCAAGGGTAAAGGCCCGCCGGGCGTCATCCTGACCAACCCCCCCTATGGCGAGTGGCTCGGGACCGACCAAGAACTCGAGCGCCTCTACAAGGAGCTGGGCGATTGGTTCCAGGGCCGCTGGGGGGGATGGACGCTGTATCTCTTCACGGGAGCGCCGGCACTGGCCAAGAAGATCTGGCTCGCCCCGGCCAAGCGCCGCGTCCTCTGGAACGGCCCGATCGAATGCCGGCTCCTGACCTACGAACTGCGCGGGAGCCCCTCCGCTCCCCCCGTGAAGTAATCGTACGCCTTCGCGAGATCCTGGAACACCTCGGACGGATCCAGAAGCCACGGGTGCGTCTTCTCGTCCGCCGGAGCGACCTCGCCGAAGGAAAGTCCCAATTCCGGCGCCGGGCGCGGCGCGATCCAGCGCGGCGTCGTGAGCTCGGCGTAGCGGACGTTCGGCGCCCAATGGAGCACACCGTCCCGGGCGACGGGGTAGTACGCCGGGCCCTGGAATTTCTGGATCGGCTCGTGGTCATGCCGGCAATCGCGCGATTCGGTGATCTCGATCCAGGCCGGCTCCTTCCTCTCGTTCGCGAACCCTTGAGCGAAATCGGGGAGGAGAAGGGCGCACTCTCCCGCCTTCACGCGGCAGACGAGAAAATCGGAGACCGCCTCCGGCGCCAGAGAACTCCTCTGTTGCCATAGGACCGCCTCGCCGGTCATGACGCGCGCCAGGGCCGGATAGGTCATCCGCGCCGGCGGGCAGAGGGAACGCGCGTGTCCCCGCGTGCGGTGGAACTCCTGGCCGACCGTCCCCGGCAGGATCTCGAGGACGCGCCGCGTGACGGGCCCCGGGGTCTCCATCCGGAAGACGCGCAGGACCGGATCGGAGGGCCTGCGCGGCGATTTCGAGAGAAAAGGGGCCAGATCCTCCGCCGTGACGGTTTTGAACATGACGTATCCCAAAGGAACCTGCATTTTGAGCTCCGTTTAGCGGGCCAACTGCTGGGTGATGTGCCCCAGCTCCGGGAGCAGAAGTTTTTTGAGCGCGAGCTCGGCCGCGCGCGGCGAACCAGGAAGACAGATCACGATCTTACGCCCCACGGTGCCGGCGAGCGCCCGGCTCATGACAGCGGCCGACCCCACCTGGCGGTAGCTCAAGAGTCGGAAAAGCTCGCCGAATCCGTCGAGCCGCTTCTCGAGAAGCTCCTCCACCGCCTCGACCGTGACGTCGCGCGAGGTGATGCCGGTGCCGCCATTGGTGATCACCGCCTGCACGCGCCGATCGGCAAGCCCCTTCCGAACCGCACGCCGGATCGCCGGCGGGTCGTCCTTGACCAGCGCGCACCAGGCCACGGCGTGGCCGGCCTTGCGCAGACCGTCCGCAAGAAGCCGTCCGGTGAGATCCGTCGCGAGGGTTTTCGAATCGCTCACCGTGACGACCGCGCACCCCACGGCGAGCGGTGCCAGAGCCTTGTGCCGTCGAGAAGGATTCGGAAGGTGACGCTGGGCAACCGTCATGAGTCACGCGTCATAAGTCATGAGAAATTCGCATGACACATGTCCCATGACACATGACGATAGGCAGATCCAATACGTTAGTGGCCTTCACTCTCAAGGAATCGCTCGGCGTCGATCGCCGCCATGCACCCGGATCCGGCGGCGGTCACCGCCTGCCGGTAGACATGGTCTTGGACGTCGCCGCAGGCGAAAACGCCAGGGACGCTGGTGGCGCAAGAGTGCCGCTTCCAGAATTTCATCTGGTTCTCGTCAGCCTTGCGCTTCCCCTGCGCGGCCTCGAGGGCCAGCGCCGGCCCGGTGAGGAGATACCCCGCCTCATCGGCCGCGAGAAACTCGCGCAGGAAGGAGGTGTTGGGGACATGGCCGATCGCAATGAACACACCGTCGACTTTGAGCTCCTCGTCCTTCTTCGCCGCCGTGTCCGTCAAGATCACCGAGGCGAGCTTCTTGTCCCCGGTGAACTCCTTGACGGCGCGGTTCGTCTTCCAGGCGATCTTGGGATTCTTGCGGGCGCGTTCGATCATGATCTTGGAGGCGCGGAAGTTCTCGCTCCGGTGGATGAGAGTGACCTTCGAGCAGAGGCGCGTGAGGAAATTCGCCTCCTCCATCGCCGAATCTCCGCCTCCCACGACCGCCACCTCCTTCCCTTTGAAGAAGGCCCCGTCGCAGGTGGCGCAGGACGAGATGCCCCGGTTGAAAAACCGCTTCTCGGACTCGAGGCCCAGAAGGCGCGGCGAGGCGCCGGTCGAGACGATCACCGCGCGCGCCTCGTGCCACGTCCCGTCGCTTGCCACTCGGAAGGGCCGGAAGGGGCGCTCGGAGAAATCGACTTTCTCCACCGGCTGATCCAGGACCTCGGTGCCAAAACGCTCGGCCTGCTTGCGGAACTGATCCATCAGGGCCGGCCCCTGGACCCCCTCGGGGAATCCGGGGTAGTTCTCGACCTCGGTCGTGAGCATGAGCTGTCCGCCGCCGGCGGTGCCCTCGAACACGAGTGGGGACAGGGCTGCCCGGGCCGTGTAGACGGCCGCCGTGAGGCCGGCGGGACCTGAGCCGATGATGATCACGTCACGGGGTTCGGG
>SBBH01000131.1 GCA_005239795.1 Planctomycetales bacterium | reverse complement strand
TGGGCGTGGCGCGCGCGCGCCTCGGCGATCTCAAGACTGTCGGCGGCGGCGGTTTTAAGCGCCGTGGCCAGGTTGATCGGAAGCCTCTTCCCCTCGACAAGAGGCGCCGTCGGGGACGCCGGAAGAAAGGTCCCGACAGGATCAGCCGGGACCCCAGTCATCCGGGCGCTCGGGAGGTCGGGCTTCGGGGGGCGCCCCGCGCACCCAGAAAGGGCTCCGACACACAAAAGTAAAACAACTGATCTTCTCATTCTCACCACGATTTTTCCTTAAGTCCCACGACCGCCTCGCCGTCGGAAACGGAATTGGGATTGGCGGCGAGGATCTCATCCCCGGACAGCCCTTCTAGGATCTCCGTTACGATCCCGTCGCTCACACCCGCCTTGACGTCGCGCTTTCTGGCGACGTAGGCGCTTCCCTCGGGGACGAGAACCATGACCGACTTTTTAAGAACCGCTCCGGCGGGAATGACAACCGCCTGGGGATGCATTTCAAGATCCAACACAACGTCCGCGTACAGGCCCGGCGTGATTCTTCCCTCCTTATTGTCCAGGTCCACCTCGATCCGCTGGGTCCGCGTCGCGCCGTCCAGACGCCCCGAAACCCGCCCCACCTTCCCTTCCACCGAGAGGCCCAGGGAAGCGATCGACACCTTCGCGGCGTTTGCGACCTTGAGGTGGCGCACCTCCACGTCCGGGATGTCGACGAGAACCCGCAGACGATCCGACTGGACGAGGAGCGCGATCATGGTGGCGCCGGCTGAAACCAGCGCCCCGGGAGAGATTTTCCGCTCGGCAACAACCCCATCGAAGGGAGCTTTCACCTCGGCCAAGGCCGCCAAAGCCTCGAGGCGCGCCACGGCCGCGCGCGCCGCGTCGCGCCGGGCGTCGGCGGCCGTCGCCTTCGCCTGGGACATTTCGATCTCCTGGCGGCTGACCGCGCCCGGATCGCGCGCCTGGGCTCCCTTCTGGTACTCGGCGAGAACCGATTGCAGCCGTGTCTCCGCTTCCATAGCCGAAAGCTCCGCCTTAACCTTCTGCAAGTCCCCCGCCATTTCCGGGATCTCGAGAACCGCGATCACATCGCCAGCCTTGACGGCATCCCCGCGATCGACCCGGATCTCCTTCAGGTATCCGGTCGCACGCGCGTAAAGCACCGCCTGCTCCCACGGCTCGATGCTCCCCGGAAGCTTCGTCCGGCGGATGAGATCCTCCCGCTTCGGACGGACCGCCTCAAGGGTCTTGCCTTCTGCGGCCTCTGCGCACCACGCCGGCACCGCCAGCACAACTAGCACAACTAGAAAGAAAAGCCACCTACGCATGCGTCGACTCCTTTCGCTTAAGGATCGTGTAGAGGGCAGGCACCAGGAACAGCGTCAGGACTGTCGAAGCGGAAAGCCCTCCGATCACGGCGCGGGCCAGGGGAACGTTCGCCTCGCTCCCCCGCCCCATCCCGAACGCCATCGGGAGAAGCCCCAGGATCGCCGCGATCGAGGTCATGAGGATTGGCCTTAGGCGGATGGCGCTCGCGTCGAGGACCGCGTCCAGGAACGGCCTCCCTTCGCCGCGCAGGCGGTTGGCGAACTCCACGAGAAGAACGCTGTTGGAAACCGAGATCCCGACCATGAAGATCACTCCCAGGAGCGACTGGATGTTCAAGGTCGTGCCGGTCCCCCAAAGAATCCCCAGGACCCCGATGATTCCCGCGGGGACGGCCATCATCACGAGGAAGGGGTCCAGGAATGATCGGAACTGCGCCACGAGCACCAGATAGACAAGCACGGCCGCGAGCGCCAGGCCGAATCCCAGGCTCGCGAACGATTCCTTCAGGCTCTTCACCTCTCCGCGCATCTCGAATCGGTACCCCTTGTAGGCCGGGTCGTCCTGTATCTCGGATCGCAACGCGGCGAGTTTCCGGTCGATCTCGCCAGAAACCGACCCGACGTCGCGCCCCCGGACGTTGGCATAGACATCGATCACACGGTTCAACCGAAAATGGTTGATCTGGCTGGGCCCTGTCACCACCGAGAGGTCCGCCACGGCCCGCAGGGGAATCGCCTCGGACTGGTTCATGCTCGTGATCGGGACGTCCCGGATCGTATCGAGCGACACCAGGTCCTTCTCGGCGTACTGGGCGCCGATGAAATAATGGTTGCCGTTCTTGGGATCGATCCAGAAGGCGGGTGCGAAGGTGACGGAGGAGTTCATCGCGGAGACCGTGTTCTTCACGATATCGGCCTGGGAGAGCCCCAGGTAAGCCGCCTTGGTGCGGTCGACCTCCACGCGCGCCAGCGGATAGTCGAGCCGCTGCTCGATCCGCACGTCCGCCGTCCCCGGGACGCCCGATACGAGGTCCCGGATCCGCTCGGCAAGCGCGCGTGAGACCTCGAGCTTGTTCCCCTCGACCTGGATGTTGATCGGGGAGGGAAGCCCGAAATTCAGGGCCGCGGTGACGAGCCCTCCCGTGTCGTAAGAAAACTCGAGCTCCGGGAATTCCGCGGCGAGATCCCGCCGCAAGAGATCGGCGTACTCCTGGGCGCTCCGAGTGCGCCCCTCGGCGAGCTGGACGAGGACGAAGGCATCCATGGGGCCGGCATTCGGCGTGTAGGCGGCCGGCCAATCCAAGAGGATGCCGATATTGGTGATCAGTTTTTTAAGATCATGGGCGGGGATCCGCTGGGCGATCGCCTCCTCCACACCGGCGAGCAATTTCTCAGTCGTCTCGAGGCGCGTTCCCGAAGGGGCTCGGACCCGGACTGAGAACTGCCCCGCGTCCACAGCGGGAAAAAGCTCTTTCCCGATCCACGGGTAGAGCCCCAGCGACCCCACCACGAGCCCCGCGCAAGCCAGGATCACAAGAACGGGCCTAGCCAGAGCCGCCGCGAGAAACCGGCGGTAGGCGCCGGCGAGCGCCTCCGAATGGCGCTCGCTCGCCCCCTCCCACCGGGTCAGCCGGTGGGCCCCCGCCAGGAGCCGGGAGCAGGCGGCCGGGACCAGGAAGATCGCGACGACGTAGGAAGCGACCATGGAAAAGGTCACGGCAAGGGCAAGCGGCGTGAAAAGAAACCGGCCAAGCCCCGACAGGAAGACGACCGGCGTGAAGACGACGATCGTCGTGAGCGTCGCCACCAGGACCGGCATCCCCACCTCCCGGGTCCCGTCCAGGGCGGCATCGGCCGGTTTCTTCCCCATCCGCAGATGCCGGTGGACGTTCTCGAGAACGACGATCGCGTCATCCACCAGGCGCCCCACCGCCAAGGCCAGCCCTCCGAGCGTCATGGCGTTCACGGTGTTGCGCGTGGCATAAAGCCCCAGAAAAGCCGCGAGGATCGAAAGCGGTATCGCCGTGAAGATGATCAGGGTCGAGCGGAAGCTTCCCAAGAAAACGAGCACCATCACCCCCGCCAGGAGCGCGCCCAAGACCCCTTCGTGGAGGAGGCTCTCGATCGCCTTGCGGACATAGACCGACTGGTCCATGACGACCGAAAAATCGATCCCCTCCGGCATGCGGGATTGGATCTGGGGCAACGCCTCCTTGACAGCGTCGACGACGCGGATGGTGTTCGATCCTGGCTGGCGGTAGATCGGGACATAGAGCTGGCGCTTCTGGTCTACGCGCACGATGTTCGTCTGGATCTGGCTCGTGTCCTTCGCTTCGGCGACGTCGCGCAGGAAGATCGGCTTGCCGCCATCGAACTTCACCACGACGTCATTGAGCTCCTCCACCCGTGTGACCATGCCATTGATGTCGAACTGGAAATCCCGCTCGCCGATCTTCATGCTCCCCAAGGGGATCATGACGTTGTACTTCTGGACGGCATTCGCGAGATCCATGAGGGAAAGGTCACGCGCGCGCATACGGTCCGGATCGCCGTGGATCAGGATCCGGCGGATCTTCCCGCCGAAGACGGCCGGCGCGATGACACCGGGGATGCCGGAGAGGCGGTTCCGGAGGTCGAAATAGGCGATGTCGTAGAGCTCCGTCTCGTTGAACCGGGGACTGGAGACGGCCAGAAGGCAGAGCGGCAAGCTCGCCGTCGGGTCGTACGGCATCACCATCGGCGGGACCGTGCCGGGCGGCAGGTAGTAGAGGTCCGACATCGCCAGGCTCGTGACCTGGCTCAGGGCGGAGTTGGGATCGACATCCTCCCCGAAAAAATCTCTCACCACTGAGACTCCCGTGAGTGTCTTCGATTCCTGTGAGACCATCCCGTTGGATTGACCCGTCCAGCGCGAGATCCGGGAGGTGATATCCTTCTCCATCACTTCCACCGGCATCCCGGGATAGAGCGTCAGGACCTGGACGGCGGGGGTCTTGAAGATCGGAAGCAAGTCATTGGGAAGCAGGCTGTAGGAGACGCTCCCCAAGACCACAAGGAGGAGCGCGAAAACGACGACCAGATAGGGATTTCGGAGTCCCAGACCTGTCATCGGCTGACCTCAACGCGCTCGGCGAGGATCCGCGCGGCCTCGCGCAACGCTTCCCCGGAAGGAAGCCCCGTGACGCAGACGAGTGTCCCCCCCCGCCGGGCCAATCCCACATGCAGATCCCCCCGGCCGCAGGAGAAAGCATCCCCCTTGCGCGCGAACTCGCCGGCGGCTTCCGGGAAAGAACCCAGGGCGGCCTCAGGCAGGATGGCAACGGAAACCGGTTCGCCGCCCAGGCAGCACCGCAAGAAGGCGACCGGCTCGTCGCCGAACGCACAGGGGCGCGCCCCCACCGGCGTGATCCCTTCCGGAGAGGGACCCTTGATCGAGACGGCGAACGGAATCCTCCCCGCCAGCGACGCCGACACCGCTTCCCAGGAAAGCGGCTCTTCTGGTTCTGAAAACTTCTCTCGTGAAAGCTTGGCGTGATCGGCGCAGGCGGCGCGGACGAGATCGCTCGCGCCGGAACGGAGCAAAAGGGAGGCCCCCCCGACCGCGAAGGCCAGGACCACGGCGGCGGCCGCACCCCGCCAGAGGAGCCGTCGCCGGCCCGACCGCGTGACCGCCCCCTCCAACCGACGCCAAAGAAGATCGTCGCCCGGCTCGCAGGCCCCTAAATGCCCAGCCAGGCGGTCTTCCAAGTCCTTCTCGCGCGCCAACCGCTCGGCGCACGGCCCGCACCGTTCGAGATGCTCGGCGATGGCTAGGGTGACCTCGCGATCGCATTCAGAATCCAGATAAGGCCCCAGATGCCGGAGAACCTCCCCGCAGTTCATGGCTTCTCCCTCAGGGGGGGAAGAATCCCCCGCTCGCTTGCGTAGGCCGCCAAGTCGCGTCGCAGTTTCGCGCGGGCGCGCGATAGGTATCCCATGACGCTTCCGATCGGGACGTCGAGAACCCCCGCCGCCTCGCGGTAGGAGAGCCCCGCGACGGATCGCAGGAGCAGGGTCGAACGCTCCATCGGGGGAAGCCGCTGGACGGCCTGGGCGATCGCCGGATCAAGCCGGTCGAAGACGGCATCCAGATCCGCCAGAAGACGGTCGTATTCCCACTCGTTCTCAAGCGCCGCTGCCAGGTCCGCGTGATGCGCGAGGAGTGGGATCTCCATCCGCGCCGCCCGCTCATGGCGCCGATTGGCGTTCAGGATATGGAACGTCAGAATCTTGAAAATCCAGGCCTTAAAACTCGTCCCCTCAGCGTAACGGTCGAATTTTCCGTAGGCGATCCGGATCGCGTCCTGCAGGACATCCTCAGCCTCGGACGGATCGAAAAGGGTCCGGCGGGCGTAGGCGGTCAGGATCCCCTGCAACGGACGCAGGTGCTGGAGAAACGTGCGTTGAGAGTGCACCTTTCCATAATGTCGGAGCCGACCCTTTTTAAGACAGCTTTTTCTAGAACATGACCTGCATGCGTGTGAGAATCACGCTCTCGTCCCCCTGCGTTCTCCCTTCGAGCCCTTCGTCGAGATCGTTCTCGAAGTCGTTCGTGACCCAGGCCAGGGAAAACCTGACCCCGTTCACCGGGAAGTAGTTCACCCCGACGAACGTTTCCGTCACTTTCGAGGCGGTAAAATTCGTATCGGCATACGTATGAGTCGGAAAATTCTGAAGCAGCTTTTGGTCGGGATTGAAAAACGCGTACCGGGCGACGATCTCGAAAGCTCCATACCCCCCCGTGCCCACGGGATTCTTGACCTCAGGCAAGCTCCCCAGCTTCTTGTCCTCGCCGGTCAAAAAGTAGGACCCGCCAAGATACCAACCGTTGATCGTGAAACCGTCCTCCTTGAGCGTGCCCGGGTCGCCGCTGGGGTAATTGCGCTGGGCGGTCTGGTCCATCCGGGCGTACTCGAACGTGACGCTCGCGGGCCCCTTCGCCCAGAGAACCTCGTATCCCATCCGATCGCGGGGACCGGAGGCGAACACCGTCGCCGACCCACCGGGGGAATAATCGATCACGGTCGTCCCGGTCGAAGGGTCCGTCACATCAGCGAGAACCCCCGAAACAGCATCGGTTTTCTGATTGCCATGCGTACCGGAAACCGCCAGCTGGAGGTTTCCCATCTCCTCTTCCATCTCCATCATCTTGAAGGGACAAAAGCGGATCTGGCCGAAGAGATCCTTCGAGTCGTTCGTGTCCACCGCGTTGAGGCCGGTGCCGTTCACCATCCCGGCCGCGTAGGAGACCGCGCCATCCTCGAGGAGATTGCCGTTCACCTGCATTCCGATTTCCCGCCCCGGGGCCAGGCGGTCGATCAGCGGCCGCTCGGGAAAATCGGTCGCCGAGGCTGACGTCACCTCCTCAAACAGGAAAGGGACCTTGAACTGGCCGAACTGAAGCCGAAACATGTCATGCATCTTCCAGGCCATCCAACCGTCCCTGAGAGAGGCCGTTGAACTGCTGAAATCCCCCTCCACCTTGTACTCAAACACCTTGTAGAGTTTCCCCTTCGAGTCGAGAAACACCTCCTTAAAATAGAAGGCGTCCTCCCTCACGTTCGACTCGGTAAAAAAGCGGCCGTGCGCAATCACGCGTCCCCCGAACTCGCCGGAGATGTCGCCGTTCTCTGACTTGAAGGTGAGTTGTCCCGCCTGCGCCACTGTTCCCACCGCCAGGAGAGACGCGAGGCACCCGATCCTGCGCATTTTTCTTCCCAAATCCATCATCTCCTCCTTGGAAAAAGTTCCCGCCGGGCCCGGATCGTATAAAGATCCCGTCCATGCGTCCAAAGGAGTTTGGCGGGCTCAAACCCCTATGGCTCAGACAGTTCCGCCTCCATGTCGGGCATCTCGCCGTCCCGCGCGACCAGCGCCAGGCGCCGCACGAACATCGTGGCGTAGGATCCGCGCCCCAAATCGAAGGCGAGTGTCACCCTGCGCCTTCCCGGATAAAGATCGTCGGAAGCTTCCCGGCATTCGAGGCGCATTGGAACGGCGAGGAGCTTGCGCTCCCCCTTCGAGAAAAAACTATCCCGAGGATATTTCACGCGGACCTCCCGGAGCGCCGTCCCTTCGGCCGAGAGCACGCTGTCGACAAGCGATTTCACCGGCCCGTCCGGCAAGCGCAGGCGCGCCGAGGGGAAGGGGAGCGCCGTCTGGGCCAGGGTTTGGCGGACCCCTTCCGAAAGGCGTGTGAAAAAGAAGGCCCGTCCCGTCTTCAAACGGATTTCCCGTAGATCGCCGGCCGGGCATGTCCGCTTCAGGAATTCCGACAGGATCCGGTTCCAGAGATGGCTCTGGTACGCCGCGAGGTAGAGCCCCCGCAGATCGACGCGCAGGCGCGCGAACGCCCCCTTGAAATCCCTGGGGTGATCCGCCAAATAAGAAACGAGGCTCCGCCGGTGGGAGCGGGTGAGCTTCTCCTTGCACGCGGTCCAGTTCCCCCAATGGGCGCCGAGGATCTCTTTTTGGGTCTTTTCGTCGGCGCGGTCGCGCAGGTTCGGCTGGGCAACCGCAAGCCACAGCGCGCGCTCGAAATCCCCCCGGCACCACGCCCGGGCGATGAATTCCCCGGAATCCCCCACCGACCCGAACCGCTGGTCGTCGAAATAATTGGGAAACCCGTCGCGCGCCGCGTCGCGTGCGGCCGCGGCAAGGAGCGGCGCGTCCCGGCGGTCCACCGACCGGAGGACAATCGTGAAGCGGTTCGCCGCGATGTCGGCGGGCGTGAATGGCTTCTCGGTGCGCCCCAGATACTCCACCCGGACGGCTCCGTCCCGGAACGAACGGGAGAGCCCCGCGCGAATCGTCAAAAACTGGGAGGTGACCGCGTGGCGGTCCTTGAGCCCCCCGTAAGCGATCGCCCTCGCCGGAAGGTTCCACCGCCTGGCGATCTGTTCGACCGCCTCCAGCGTCCCGATCCCTTTTTTTTCGAGGCGGTAGAGGGCATACGGCCCCGACTTCGCGGGTTTGCGCAAGGTGATCTCCTCGACGCGGAAATCTTCCGGAATGCGCTTCAGGATCACGGCAGACAGCTTACAACGGCAACGATCGTGAAGCGCCCCTCTGTCGCCTCGCGCTTAACGGTATACTGACTTGATGAAGAAACAAGCATCGATCTCCCTCTCCCCGGACCCCGTCATCGAGGCGTACAAGAAGGACATCGATCGGACGCTCCTGCGCGAAAACCTCAAACGGACCCCAGAAGAACGGATCCGGAACCTGATGCAACTCCAGCGCGTTGCTGAGGAGTTGCGACGGGCCGGACAACGCATCAAACGCCAATGACCGATTTTGAAGCGCTCCTGCGTGCCCTGACCGGCGCGAAGGTCAAATTCATCGTCGTCGGCGGAACGGCTGCGACGGCGCACGGCTCGGCCCGTCTGACGCTCGACCTGGACATCGTCTATGAAAGATCCAAGGAAAATACTCAGGCTCTGGTCAGCGCCCTGGCGCCCCACCGTCCGTACCTGCGAGGCGCCCCGCCCGGGCTCCCTTTTTCGTGGGATCTCCGGACGATCGAGCGCGGCCTGAACTTCACGCTGACGACAGCCTTGGGAGATATCGACACCTTGGGCGAGATCACCGGCGGAGGAACATACCAGGATCTCCTGCCGCACACCGTGACGCTGGAGCTCTTCGGGATGCGCTGCCTTTGCCTATCCCTTGAATGTCTGATCCGCGTCAAGCGCGCGGCCGGACGGCCGAAGGACTTCGACGCGATCGCGGAGCTTGAGACCCTGAAGGAAGGGGTAGAAGAGAAGTCCGACTGACGTTGACCCCTTCAGACTTTCACTTCCTTTCGCTCCAGAAACCAGATCATTCCGCCGAACTTCATCGTGCGGCGGCCACCGCCAGAGAACAGCTTGACCCCCTCGGCGATCCATGCCGCGGCTTCCGCGAGGGGGGTCGCCCCCTTCTCGACCGCCCCGATCACGTTCGTCTGCGTCAAAAGATATCCCGTGAACTGCTCGGTCGACATCGTCTCGTTGTGCATGAATTTTTCAGTGCCGCACAGCTTAAAATCATGGGGCGCGGCCAATTCTTCACTCAAACCAAGGGAGTGACGCGGCGGCGCCGGGAATCGCTTCGGATAGGCGTCAGACGTCCTATTCTGAAAGCCACCATTTTCAACCATTTCACCGCTGAAACTGCTGGCGTAAACGATAAGCCATGCGCCAGGCTTGAGCACCCGCCGCGCCTCCCTCAGAAACGAGGCTTGGTCGAACCAATGAAATGCTGAACCGACGGTGGCAAGATCGAATGACGCATCCTCGAATGGCAATGACTCGGCCGGTGCGACTTGGTAGTGGATGCGGCGGTTCGGCTTTGCCTGGCCGATCATTTCCGGAGAGATGTCGATCGCCTCGATCACCTCCGCGATCTCCCCCAGCGCCTGCGCCGATTGCCCCGTGCCGCACGCGACGTCGAGGGCGCGCCCAAAGCGCAGGACACCCGTGACCGAGACGATTCTTGCGATGACAAGCGGGTGGAAATAAGGCCGAGCAGCCGCGTAGCGTCGGGCCGCGGATCGATGCACGAAGAAATTGATCACGTCCCCGGGCATAACGGATTTGGGACCTCAGTTCGCGTAAATATTATAAAATAGACTTGACCTCTTTTTTTCTTTTTTCGGCAGTTTCGGCAGAAGAATCGCATTATCTATTACTACTCGGCCTGCTGTTGCGACTTGCCGCCAAGCGCCTCGCGTATCGCGGCGGCGGCGGCCTGCATCGCCTCGGGGAGCTTGGTCGGATCCTTCCCCCCCGCCTGGGC
>SBBH01000106.1 GCA_005239795.1 Planctomycetales bacterium | reverse complement strand
GATGCCTGTTATCGCTGAGCCGCTTTTACGAACTATTTTTGGAGGCATTTCCCCTTTGAAATGTTGGAAAAGTCACCACTGAACTGGGGATACTCGAGGCTATTTCCCGATCTCGAGCATCCGCTGGACAGCCGCCAGGGCCCGGGGGGCGATGGCCGCGTCCACGGTGATCTCCTCCTGGCCGGTCTCGAGCGCCCGCAGGACGGAATTCAAATGCGTCATCTTCATGTACGGACAAGCGCATGATTCGTCGCAGGAGCGGTGGATGTAGATCGGGCGGAATTCCTTCCCGGGGAAACGCGCCGAGAGCTGCTCCACGAGGCCGATCTCGGTCCCCACCAGGAACTTGCGGCGCGAAAGCCTCCCCGCCTCCGTCACCATCTGACTTGTCGAGAGGACCGCGTCGGCCATCTCCTGCACGTCGCGGGGGCACTCGGGATGGACCATCACATAGGCGTCGGGGTGCTCGCGGAGCGCCGCCTCCAGGACCTCGAGTGTCATCCGTTCATGGATCGGACAGTAGCCATTCCAGGGGATGACGCGCTTCTGGGTCCGGGAGGCGACGAACGCCGCCAGGTTCTTGTCGGGGCCGAAAATCACCGCGTCGGAATCCATCGCCTCGACCACCTTCAAGGCGTTGGCGGAGGTGCAGATCGCATCCGCCTCGGCTTTGACGTCGAGACGGCAGTTGATGTACATGACGACGCGCGCGCCAGGGTGCTTGGCCTTCAGTGCGCGCAACCCCTGGGCCGAGATCGAGGCTGCCAGGTCGCACCCGGCCATCGGCTCCGGGAGCACCACGCGCTTGTCGGGATTCAGTAGTTTGGCGGTCTCGGCCATGAACCGCACGCCGCAGAAAATGATCCAGTCGCAGTCCACGCCGCGCGCCGCGTCCGCCAGGGCATAGGAATCCCCCAGGCGATCGGCGACCGCCTGCACCTCCTGGACCTGGTAGTTATGGGCCAGGATCAACGCCCGGCGCGCCGCGGCGAGGCGCCGCACTTCGCTGGCGAGCAACGCCGGATTTTCGAGAGCTGCCGCCGTAGGGCCCCTCTCCATGCCCTCATTTTACACGGAATTATCCGAACAAACCGGGTCCGGCATGTCCATATAGCAAGATCCTCCGCCCGCTTCGTTGACGGGGCGGCGGCCTCCCGCCTACAATCCCCGGCGTGGCGCTTCGCCTGGGCTCTTATCTCACCGAGCGGCGCGTCGTCGAGATCAAGTCCTCGACGAAAGCCGACGTCCTCGAGGAGATGGTCCAGGCTTTAGGCGACGACGCGGCGCTCGCGAATCCAGAACGGTTCCTGAAAGCGGTCGTCGCCCGCGAAAAGACGCTCTCGACGGGCGTCGGCGACGGGATCGCGATCCCTCATGCCCGGATTGGAGAAATCTCCGAGGCGTTCGTGGTCTTGGGCCGCGCCAAGCGCCCCGTCGAGTATGGCGCCACCGACGGGAAGCCCGTGTCGCTCGTGGTCTTGATCGGCGCCCCCGAGTGCAAGACCCGCCTCTATCTCCAGCTCCTCTCCCGGACCTTGAGCCTCCTCGTGGACAACACCCTGCGCGCCAGGATCCTGAAGGCCGAAACCCCGCGCGACATCCACCAGATCCTGACGTCTTCGGAAGAGTAGTCCCTGTCCCCCTTCTCCCCTTCCCCCCGTCGCCGTATCCTCCCCCCCTATGCCCTGGAGCCTGGCGGCGCTTCTGGCGGCGTCCTATGCGATCTCGCGCGCCGCCTGCGCGATTGTCCGGCGGCTGGCCCTGAGAAAAAGGTTTTTGGACCTCCCCGGGGGGCGCAAAGTGCACGGCGAACCGATCCCGCTCGGGGGAGGGATCAGTCTTTGGATCGCGATCCTGGCGGCGGTCTTTTTGGGGCTCGGCTCGGCGCGGTTTTTCCCAGACCTCGCGGCTAGAATCTTCCCCCCGGCGGAAGCCCAACTGCTCGCGGCCCTGGCCTCCGGCGCCGCGGCGCGCCTTCCGGCGCTGGCGCTTCTTTTGGCCTGCGCCGGGGCGGTCTGGCTCGCGGGGCTCGTCGACGACGCGCGAGGCCTCACGCCCGGGCCGAAGCTCGCGGTGGAAGCGCTTGCCGCGTCGGCCCTCTATCTTTTTTTCGGCCCGGATCCGTTCCGGATCACCCTCTTCACGCCGGTCCCCTTCCTCTGGTTTCTCCTCACCGTCGTGTGGATCGTGACGGTCACGAACGCCTTCAACTTCATCGACAACATGGACGGCCTCTGCGCGGCGACGGGCCTTTCGACAAGCCTTCTCTTCATGGTCCTGGGGCTCCAAACGGGCCAACTCTTGGTGGCGGCGCTCTTCGCGGCGCTGGCTGGGGCGCTCCTCGGATTTCTGCCGATGAACTGGCCTCCGGCGCGGCTGTTTCTCGGGGACGCTGGAAGCCTTCTCGTAGGCTTCTTGACCGCGTCGCTCACGGTCCTCTTCACGTTCTACGAGTCGCGGGAATCCCCCTGGGTCCTGGCAGCCCCCTTCCTGGTGCTCGCGGTGCCGCTCTTCGACATGACGACGGTTCTCTGGATCCGCTGGCGCTCCGGCGCTCCCTTGACCGTCGGCGACCGGAATCATTTCTCGCACCGGCTTCTCGCGCTGGGGCTCTCGCCCCGGCAGGTCCTGGGCGTGGTGTCGGCCCTGACGCTCGCAATCGGAACGACCGCGACGCTCCTCTACGTCCTCCCGCCGGTGGCCTCGGCGCTGGCGCTCCTGCAGGCCGCCGGGATCCTCGCGGTCGTCTGGCTCCTCGAGCGCGCGGGACGCCGCAGGGCCCCTCCGGATCATCCGCCGCGATGACGAGCGCCACCGCGTCGCCGCTTGAAAGACTCATTCGGGGGCTCGAATGGTCCGCCGCCGCCTTCTTCCTGTTCATGCGCCCCCTGGTCACGGGCCCCCTGACAGGCCTGGATGCCGAGGCGGCGAATCTGCTTCTGGCCAGCGCCTCCTGGGCGCCGCTTTTTTTGAGCTTCCTCGGTGCGGCCCTCACTGGGGAATTCTCCGGGAAGAGGCCGCGCTCTCTCCTTCCCGCAGCGGCCGTGTTGGCCGCTCTCGGGATCGGGGCGCTCCATCCGGCGGACAAATCGTTCTCCCTGGCGCGTCTGGCAGACCTGGGCGGGGCGCTCGCCCTGGCCGCATGGTTCCTGCAACAGGGCCGGGCTGTGGCCGCCCGCGCCCTGTGGCTCGCGCTCGCGGGGGGAGCCGCGGCCGTCGCGGTCGGCATCTTCCAGGCGGGGGGCGGGCTTGCGCTCATGCGCGCCGAGACGCGCCAAGAGATCGCCGAGGAGGCGACGACCAACGCCCCCTTTGTGGAACCGGACTGGAAGATTTCCATGCGCGACAGCCGGCTCGCAACTGACGAAGTGTTCGGGACGTTTTTCCCTTTCTACTCGAACACCTTCGCGGGATACCTGGCGATGCTCCTGCCGATCGTCGCCGGCATCCTCTGGGACCTGGGGCGCGAAAAAAACCGCGGCGCGCTCCGGGGCCTCCTCGGGTCGCTCGCCGCGGCGGCCCTTGTGTGCCTTGTCCGCACCGGCTCCCAAGGGGGATGGGTCGCCGCGGCGTTCGGCGCCCTCTTCCTTGTTTTACGCGCGGGAGGCGCCAGCCCCCTGCTCCCCTGGAAGTGCCTGGCGGCGGCCGCCGGGGGGGTGGCGCTCGCCTACGCCCTGGGATGGCGCCACCCCTCCGTCGACGTGAGGCTGGGGTATTGGGCCGGGACGCTCCGGATGATCTGGGATCATTTGTTTTTTGGCATCGGGGCCGGGTCCGCACATCTTTTTTACGATCTCTACCGCATCCCAGGCGGCGGGGATGTGCGATTCGCCCACAACGCGCTTCTGGAACTGGCCGCCGAGGGGGGGCTCCTCCTCGCAGCGACCTTTACCTGGTTCATGGTCGAAGTTTCTCGTTTTCGAATCTCCGCCCGAACCGCGCCGGAAACGCTTCCCACCGAAAAACCGGGGTTTCCCTTCGCATGGGGAGCAGCGGTTATCGCCGGCGGATGGCTCGTCGCCAGCCTCGGGAAACTCTACCCGCGGACCGGGTACTTGGAGGCCGAAATGATCCTGGCGGCGACGGCGGCTGTCGCGTGCCTGGCCCTCTGGACCCTGGGGCCGGGCTCGGGAACCCTCCCCTGGGGCCAAGGGACCCGGGCCGGGCTTGCGGCGGGAGTCGCGGCCGGATCGGTCCACCTCCTGGGAGATTTCGGACTTCAAGTTCAGGGATTTTCAGGTTCTTTTCTCGCTTTCGCGGGGATCCTTGCGGCTGTCAACTCCCCTGAAGAAAAGAGCCGCCCCGTTCCCTTAAGCGGGGCGGGACGTATCGCCCTTGTGGGGAGCGTCGCGGCGGCGGGATTTTTCCTCTTGTACGCGCTCCCCTCGCGCCGGATCGAGGCGGCGCAAGCCCTGGCGCTCCTGGAGCAGTACGAAAAGGGGGCCGGCCCCGACGAACGGCGCGAGCTCGCCGAAAAATATCTCCGCCGCGCCCTCTGTGCCACTCCCTGGAACACGGAACTGGCGGCCCGGCAGGGGTTCCTCTACGGAAATCTCTGGCGCCAAGACCGTCGCGAGGAGGACCGCGCACAGGCCCTGGACGCATGGCGCCGTGTCGCCCGCCGGCGCCCCACGAACGGCCAGCCTCTCCTCGAGATGAGTTTTCTTGTCAAGGGGGACGACACGCCGGCGCTGATTCTCGAGGCCACGCGACGCCTGGGGGAAGCGGCGGAGCTTCTTCCCCGTTGGCCGAGGCCCCGCTTGGAACTGGCGCGTCGGTTCGAGGCGATCCGCCTGACGCCTGAGTTGCTGGCTGCCTATGCCCAGGCGGAGGAGCTTCCCGAGCCCGCGGCGGCCCAGGATCTGGCCCGGCGCGCCGGGCGTCTTTTCGGCGAGGCGCTCGCGCTCGACGCAATGATCCCCGATCCCCAGCACAAACTCGACGAGCCCCAGAGACGCCTGATCCAGGAACGCCTCAAGCAATAAAGAGGCGGCGCTGGCTGGACGCTTTTAGAACCGCTTGCGAGGCAGCGGCGTAACGAATGACCTTCGGATTTTCGTCCTGAAGGTGGGGGAATCCGCGCTTGACTAATCGTAGCTTATAGGCTACATTTCATCAGTGGAGGTGCGGGAGCATGAGATCAGAGAATACGTCACGGCTGAAGGAAAGAACCCCTTCCGGGGATGGCTCCATTCCCTGGCAGACGTGAAAGCGAGGGCGAGAATACGCATCCGGCTCAACCGCGTCAGGATGGGGAACTTCGGGGATGGCAGATCCGTCGGAGACGGCGTCCATGAGTTACGCCTTTCCTTCGGACCTGGCTATCGGGTGTATTTGGCAAGAAGCGGGCCGTATATCGTTCTTCTCTCTGTGGCGGAATGAAAAAGAGCCAGAATAGGGACATCAGGACGGCTAAGGAATATTGGGAGGATTACCGAAGGAGGCAGATATGAAAAGGACCTCGGCAAGCTACAAAGAGGGGCTCATGGAGGACCTCCGCCATCCCGAAGAGGCGGCTGCCTATCTCAACGCCGCCATCGAGGAGGGTTCACAGGAAGCCTTCCTGATGGCGCTCCGCGACGTGGCAGAAGCCAATGGTATGACTCGCCTCGCCAAGGTAACACGGCTCAACAGGGAGAGCATGTACCGGATGCTTTCCAAACGTGGCAACCCTGAACTTTCGAGCCTGGCCGCGCTCCTGGAAGGATTGGGCCTGAAACTCGCGGTCAAGGTCAAGGAACGCATCCCTGCATAAAAAAACGGACGGCTCTGTCAACACCAGCAGACTCCATCCACACTGATCTAGATCGATTCGATCGCCGCGCAATTCAGGAGAGCCGAATCGCTTTGGCTAAATCTTTGAAGAAAAATTTGAATGGGATGGGTCCTCGCCTGGGCACTTTTCGAAACTCGCCCGCCGGGATACCGTAGAGCCGTGTTGCCCGGGATCCTGAAATTCAGGCCGTTCGTTCGCCCCATGCCCTGGGGCGGGGAGGCGCTCGCGCGCCTCTTCGGAAAACCCTGTCCGTCGAAGGCGAAAATCGGCGAGACCTGGGAGATCGCGGACCGCCCCGAGGGGGCGTCCGTCGTCGCGGAAGGGCCCCTGGCCGGAAAAACATTGACGGAGATTTACCACGCCGAGCCGGGGGCGTTCGTCGGCGGGAAGAATCCCCCCGGGCGCTTTCCGCTCCTTGTAAAATTCATCGATGCAGCCGACTGGCTCTCCCTGCAGGTCCATCCGGATGCCGCGGCCGCCGAAAAGCTCTCGGCCGAGCCCAAGACCGAGTGCTGGGTGATCCTGGAGGCCGCGCCCGGCGCCTTTCTCTACCTGGGACTCTCAGCCGGAAAGACCCCCCAGGATCTCGAATCGGCGCTCGCCGCGGGGCGCCCCGAGACGGTCCTCGCCAAACGTCCCGTCGCCGCGGGGGACGCGGTGTTCGTCCCCGCCGGGACGGTTCATGCGATCGGGCCGGGGATCGTTCTGGCCGAGATCCAGCAGAACTCCGACACGACCTGGCGCCTCTCGGACTGGGGCCGCGCCGGCCCTGACGGGAAGCCTCGCCCCCTGCATCTGGCGGAAGGGCTCGCCTCCGTGAGGAACGATCCCCGCGCGGGGAAACTCCCTCAAGGCCGGCAAAAAGAGCTCCCCGGCGCCCGGATCATCTCGATTGTCGCCTGCGACGAATTTTCGCTTGAGCGGTTGGGGCTGACGTTCCCCTTCTCGACGACGCTGGGAGGAAATGCCCTTTGTCTGGGGGTTCTTTCCGGCCGAGGCACCGTGACGGGCGCCGGCCAGACGCTCGCTTTTTTCCCGGGAGACTGGTTTTTAGTCCCCAAGACGTGCAGGGCGTTCGCGGTCAAGCCGCAGGGACCGGCGACGCTCTTGTCAGCCCAACCCGCGGGTTAGAAAAGTGACAAATGTTCAGGAGCTATGAGTATCAACCGATCGTCTGGGATCAGATCTCGTGTAACGGAGGATTTGAATGAGGGCGCTACCAAGACATTAGCATCAACGACGAGTCGCATTACGAAGAAAGCTTATGACGTTTCCAAACGCGCTTATTGATTTCCCTGCCGATTTGAAGCGCCTCTTCTGCCGTCAGGCGGCTTTTAGAGAAAATACGGTCCATCTTCTCCAGGATTTGAGTTTTTTCCGCGATCGCCTTACGAGCCACTTCGGACCAGTTTATTTCCGGGAACTTCTTCATTTTTTCCCGCAACTCTTTCGAAACAGCCAAGGTAAGATTTGCCACTTTAGGCCTCCTTTGTGCGTACGCATATTACACATTTTTATTGGAATGTCAAACTCTCCGCAACTGTTCAGCACGAGTATCCCCAGTTTGAGGAGCCGATAAACCGGTAAGAAACTATCCCAAAACTCCTGATCTGCAGGCGCGCCGATACCACAGCAGGGCGCAAGCCAGCTGGATGAGGCCGCGGTAGTTCTCCGG
>SBBH01000089.1 GCA_005239795.1 Planctomycetales bacterium | reverse complement strand
TGCCTGTTATCGCTGAGCCGCTTTTACGAACTATTTTTGGAGGCATTTCCCCTGTGAAATGTTGGAAAAGTCACCACTGAACTGGGGATACTCGAGGCGATCCTCAACTCCTCTCTTGATCGCCTGCGCACCTCCTTCCTAAGATGCTTCACCCGTCCGTCGCACCCGCGGGGAACCCCCTATGTCCAAGCGATCGGCCATCGAAGCCTGGGTTGACGACGCCGCGAGGCGCGCGCGGCCGGAGCGCGTCGTCTGGTGCGACGGCTCGGAGGCCGAAAAAGAGCGCCTGACAGCCGAGGCGGTGAGGACCGGCGCCCTCGCCCCCTTGAACCCCAAAAAACTCCCGGGATGCTTCCTCCACCGCTCCCCCCCCCACGACGTGGCCCGCACGGAGAAGCTGACCTTCATCTGCACCCCCAAGAAAGAAGACGCAGGCCCCACCAACAACTGGATGGACCCGGCGGAGGCGTACAAAAGAGTCGGCGGGATCTTCGCCGGTTCCATGAAAGGGCGCACGATGTATGTGATCCCTTTCCTCATGGGCCCCCCAGGCTCTCCCGCCGCCCGCGTCGGGGTGCAGGTCACTGACAGCCTCTACGTCGTCCTCAACATGCGGATCATGACACGGATGGGGAACGCGGCGCTTGAGGAGCTTTCGGCGCCGGACGCCTTCACGCGATGCCTCCACGGAACGGGGGATCTCGACCTCGCGCGCCGCTTCATCTGCCATTTCCCGCAGGACAACGCGATCTGGAGCGTGGGGTCAGGATACGGCGGGAACGCCCTCCTCGGAAAAAAATGCCTCGCCCTGCGGATCGCCGGTTTCCTCGGGCGCTCTGAAGGGTGGATGGCCGAGCATATGATGATCGTCGGGATCGAGGCGCCCTCAGGCGAAACCCATTACATCGCCGGGGCTTTCCCCTCCTCCTGCGGCAAGACGAACCTCGCCATGCTCATCCCGCCGGCAGCCTTCGAGGGGTACAAGGTCTGGACCGTCGGCGACGACATCGCCTGGATCCGCCCCGGCGCTGACGGCCGGCTCTGGGCTGTGAACCCCGAAGCCGGCTTCTTCGGCGTCGCGCCGGGCACGAGCCGCAAGACCAACCCCAACGCCATGGCAATGATCCAAAAGAACACGATCTACACGAACGTCCTCAAAACTCTGGACGACGGCGTCTGGTGGGAAGGGATGAGCGATCCCCCGGCCTCCGGGACCGACTGGCAGGGGAGGCCCTGGACAAGCGCCTCGGGCGAAAAGGGGGCGCATCCGAACGCGCGCTTCACCGCCCCCGCCGCGCAATGCCCTTCCATTTCGAAGCATTGGCAGGACCCCGCCGGGGTGCCGCTCTCGGCGATCCTCTTCGGGGGGCGCCGGGCGCGCCTGGCCCCCCTCATCTACGAATCGTTCGATTGGAACCACGGCGTTTTCGTCGGCTCGTCCATGGCCTCCGAGACGACCGCGGCGGCGGCGGGGCAGGTAGGCGTCGTGCGGCGCGACCCGATGGCGATGCTCCCCTTCTGCGGCTACAACATGGCCGACTACTTCGGGCATTGGCTTGCGATGGGACGGCGCGTCAAGAACCCGCCGAAGATCTTTCATGTGAACTGGTTCCGCAAGGGGGCCGACGGCGCATTCCTCTGGCCCGGCTACGGCGAGAACCTGCGCGCCCTTCTCTGGGCCCTCGACCGGTGCCACGGGAAGGGCCAGGCCCAGGAAACCCCGATCGGGCTTGTCCCCACCGCGAAAGCGCTGAATCTCAAAGGGCTGGATCTGCCCACCGACCGCCTGGAGGCGCTCCTCGCCGCCGATGCCGACGACTGGCGGACGGACGCGGCCGACCACGCCCAGTTCCTGGCGCGCTTCGGAAAACGCCTTCCCCCGGAGATCAGGCGCCAGCACCAGGCGCTCGTCCACCGTCTCGGCAGGGTTTCGACCCCCGCCCCCTCCACCGGCGGCGCGGCGAAACCGAGGAAAAAAGGGAAATCTCGGACAGTCAAGAATTAGTCCTGCCGGCCCGGCAGGCTCTCCATCGCTAAAATGCGCGCGTCGGACCACTTTCCTGTTTTGGCTATCCTCGAACCCAGACAGAAGTAGGCGGGGCTCACGGGCTGGGTGGCGCGCCCCGTCAAAACCACCATCAACACGAGAGCGAAGCTGGCGCCACACTCTGTGCCGTTCGGCGCAGGCGGCGATCAACGCGTCGGCTTCCTTCTGAAAAACACAATTGTTGACATCAACTAGGTATCAATTATAATGATACACATGAAACCTGCGGGAACGATCGCACAATTCGATGCTTACCTTGCTAGGCGGAGCCTCAGACTGGAGGCGGTCGTCATCGGTGGAGCCGCGCTGGGACTTCTCGGCGTGGTTTCCCGGCAAACAGACGTAGACATTCTGTATCCGGCATTACAGCGGGAAATCCTGGATGCCGCCCGCGACTTCGCAAAACTCCACAAGGCTGCAGGAGACCCACTTTCCGAAGATTGGCTCAATAACGGCCCCGCCTCCCTCACGGCAGACCTTCCAAAAGGCTGGAAAGACCGCCTCCAGATCGCCTATCAGGGGAAGGTGATCGTTCTCCGCAGTCCGGGCCGCGTCGACCTTCTGTGCAGCAAACTTTTCTCTCTCTGGGACAGGGGGATCGACCTGCCCGACTGCATCGCGCTTCGTCCCACGAAAACCGAACTGGACGCCATCGTCCCCTGGCTGGAAGAACAAGACGCAAACCCTGACTGGTCCGCGCACGTGCGCGTCACATTCGATGACTTGCGAAGGAGGCTGGGCCATGCCGTTTAAGCGCGCGATCGCTCCCATCGAGATTCCCCAAGGCGAGGCTCTGACGAAAGCCCTAGTGGGCATCGGGATGAATTTTGCATCGGAGGTTAGCAATCATCCGAACATTGAAGACACAATCCTCGCGGCATCGATCGAGGGAATGGAACGGGACGATCTGTGCGTTCTAGCCGTGCTGGTCACATGGCTTACCCGATATCATCCGTGGATCAATGCCGACAGGTTGACCCGGACGCTCACAATCGTGAATGCCCCCCGCGTCCTTGCCTTCTGGACCGCCGTGGCAACGTGGCTACAAAAGGATCGGCGTTTCTTCCGTATCGGACGGATGTATACAGGTCCCTGCGTCGATCTCCTCTCGACGGGAATGGATTTTCACCTTAAGCGCCGGGGCGAGGATCACCGCTTTAAAAACACATGCCTGCGTGTGCCGGCGGGCATCCTCCGGGATCGGCCTGCGGACGTTCTCCCACCTGATGTGCTGGCCAAGCGACATCCCACCTTCAGACACCGCGTAAGGATGGGACCAAGTTACCGTTCAGACATGTGGGCGGCGCTGGAGGAGGATCCAACCCTCTCCCCATCGGAACTTGCCCGGCGTACTTACGGGTCCTTCGCCACGGCCTGGCAGGTCAAGCACGACTTCGACGTCCTGGCCGCGTAGCGCCCGTCAGTTCAGATTGCGGCCCTTCCTGATTGATGAGCGATTCGATAGCTGACGCCGCGGCAGGAAAATCGCCGGCGGCAGCGCGCTCCTCGGCGCGGCGGACGATCTCTTCCTGGCGCGCTGTGAAAAGGCAGGCTTCACCGGGCGCGGGGATCAAACCGGCGATTTTTTCCACGATCGCCGAACCCAGCGCCTCAACCCCCTCTCCCGTCAAGGCGCTGACGGAAAACCAGCCATCCCCCCCGTCCTTCCCCATGAAAGGAGAGGGGGAAAGAAGATCCGACTTGTTTCGGACCCAACATGTCTTCGCCGACTCCAACCAGCTCCATCCATTTCGAGAGATGGGAAAATCCGGGGCCGCACCGTCGAAGACCGCCAGGACCGCATCCGCCCTGGCCAGGACCCGGCGCGCGGCCTCCTGGCTTTCCCGGTCGAGCGCGTCGGCTGGCTCCCCTAAACCAGCCGTGTCGACCAGGCGCACGGGAACCCCCTCGCACTGCGCCAAGGCCGGCACCGGATCGCGCGTCGTGCCGGGGTTTTCCGAAACGACCGCGCGCGCCTGGCCGAGCAGCCGATTGAAGAGGGTCGATTTTCCGGCATTCGCGGGCCCTGCGATCGCGACGGTTCGCGCTTCGACAAGCGCCCTCCCGGCCCGACCGCGCCCATGCATTGCACGAAGCTCGGCGCCGGAGCGCGCATCCCCCGCGGCAAGAAGCCCTGCCACGGCCTTCCCCCATCGGCTCAAGGCCCCGGCGCGCTGTGCCAGGAGCATCCGAAGCGCCCTTGCCGTGAGCGCCTTCCCGAGGAGAGCGTCGGCCTCGCGCTGAACGCGATCCAGCCCCTTTTCCTCGAGGGACAGAGACGCCGGCGAATCGGAAAGCAGGGCCCCCTCCCCTTCCAGAAACGCCAGGATCCTCGCGGTCGACTGGGCCCCGCCATGGCAGAAGATCTCAACATGGCGGGACGTGCGCACCACGACGAGCGCCTCGTCGAGAACGTCGCCCCCCGCGACGATCCGCCCGTAGTGGACCGCGCCGTCCCCTCCCCCGAGAGAGCCGGTAAAATGCCGCCCGAGGAAGGCGGCCGCCCCTTCGCCAGCCAGAGCAAGCCCCGCCACGGCCGAGCGCCCGGGCGGCGTCAGAAAAACGACATGAAGAGCTGAGTCCTGAGTGCTGAGTTCCGAGGCAGGCATACCCGCTTAAGACTCATTGCCGCCAACTTAATCTAGGACGCCTCTGACATGAGCCAAAGATTTCCAATGGCGTCGTGCCTTGCAGAAGCGACGCAGGCGCCTTTTGCCGC
>SBBH01000208.1 GCA_005239795.1 Planctomycetales bacterium | reverse complement strand
GGCTTGGTCCCCCGTGAAACGCCGCAGGGCGGCTGGTATCAGCACTTTCGTCGCCATGGTTCCTCCATTCTACTTTTTGACTTCCTCAGGAGCGAACACCGATCGATCGTCCGAGAGGACGAAACTTGCCAGATCCTCCGAGCGCCCCTTCGCCACGCGCACGATCACGTAGGAAAGCCACGGCCAGGCGTGCTCCTGGTCGTAGGCCGAGGGGCGCGCGGGATGGTCCGGATGCGAGTGGTAAAAGCCGATCACATCCAACCCCAGGCGGCGGGCTTCCTTCTCGATCCGCAAAATCTCCTCAGGGGGAATGAGATATCGGTTCGCCTGAGACTCGCGGGCGCTTACGGCGAATTCCGCGAGGTCGCCCCGCTCGCCGAAGGCGTTCGCGACGGCGAGGGTCGCGCAAACTTCCTTCCGGTTTTTCTGGGCTTTTCCCAATAGCGCTCCACAGGCTTCATGCGGATAGGTCTTCTCGCCATGCGCCCGAATCGCCGCTTCGTGCTCGGCGGACAAAACGAGAAGCGTCTGCGCGCTGGGATTTGGGATGTGGGATTTCTCCGATTCCTGCCAAAAGGAATCGGAGAGGTACCGATCCGCCCCGTCGGGAAAGATCGTCACAATGACGGCCGATTTCCCCACTTCCTCCAACTCACACGCCAGACGGACCGCCGTCGCCAGCGCCGCTCCTGCGCTGATCCCCAGAAGCAACCCCTCCTCCCGCGCGGCGCGCCGGCAGGTCGCATGAGCCTCCTCGGTGGAACATTCCATCTTCCGGTCCGCGAGTCGTTCGTCGTAAATCCCCGGCACGATCGCCGTCGCCATATGCTTCATCCCCTCGAGACCGTGAAAGGGGGAATCCGGCTCGAACGAGAGGCACTGGACGGCTGGATTCAACTCCTTCAAGCGCCGCGTCGTGCCGCAGAAGGTGCCGCTCGTGCCCAGCCCCGCCACGAAGTGCGTGACGCGGCCGTCCGTCTGACGCCAAATCTCCTCGGCAGTCGTCTCGTAATGCGCCCGCGGGTTCATGGGATTCCCATACTGGTCAGCATAGAAGACGCTTCCTTTTTCCTCTTGCAGGGCCTTGCGGACCGCCCGGATCGCGCCGTCGGACCCCTCCAAGGGGTCGGTCGGCACCACCTCGGCGCCGTAGATCTGGAGGATCCGCTTCCTCTCGTGGCTGGCGTTGGCGGGGAGATACAGCCGCACGGGGAACGACAGCGCTGCCCCGAGCATCGCGTAGGCGATCCCGGTGTTGCCGCTCGTGGCGTCGACCAGGGTCTGCCCTTTCCCCAGCAGGCCCCGCTCGAAGGCGTCCCGCACGATCCGCCAGGCGGCGCGGTCCTTGACGGATCCTCCGGGATTGGCCCATTCCGCCTTGGCGTAGATTTGAACCGTCGAATCCGCCGGCCAGATCCGACAGATCCGCAAAAGCGGCGTGCTCCCGATCCGGGCCGTCAGGTCCGCCGAATTCATGGGCGCGTATTCTATACTGCCGCCCGGCGCCGCCTCGACGAGAACCGTTGGTCGCTATTGCACGAATCCTTACAATCCCCGCCATGACAAAACCCTCCTCCCCCAAAAACCGCGTTGAGCACGATTCCCTCGGCCCCGTGGAGGTTTCCGCCTCGGCCTATTACGGAGCGCAGACCCAGCGCGCGGTCGCTAACTTTCCCGTGAGCGGCGAACGGTTCCCCCGCCCCTTCCTCCGGGCTTTGGGTCTGATTAAAAAGGCAGCGGCCGAGGCAAATCTGGAACTCAAGCTCCTCGACCCTCGGCGCGCCCGCGCCATCGCCAGGGCCGCCCAAGAGGTCGCCGACGGCCTGCGCGACGCGGATTTCCCGATCGACATCTTCCAGACCGGATCGGCCACCTCGACGAATATGAACGCCAACGAGGTGATCGCGAACCGCGCGATCGAACTCTTGGGCGGCAAGATCGGCTCGAAATCCCCCGTGCACCCCAACGACCACGTGAACCTGGGGCAATCCTCCAACGACGTGATCCCGACGGCGGCGCACCTGGCGGCGCTTCTGACGATCCACGAGAGGCTCCTGCCGGCCCTGAAGACACTGCAGGCGTCGCTCGCGCGAAAGGCCGAGGAGTTCGACGGGGTCGTCAAGCTCGGCCGCACGCACCTGCAGGACGCCACGCCGGTCCGGCTCGGCCAAGTCTTCGGCGGGTACGCCACGCAGATCGCCAACGGCTCGCGGCGCGTCGAGATCGCCAGCCACGACCTCCTGGAATTGGCGATCGGCGGGACGGCGGTGGGGACAGGCCTCAACCGCCATCCGCGCTTTCCCGCCTTGGTCGCCAAGCGCCTCGCGCGCGAGACGAAGCTCCCCGTGCGTGAGGCGCCCAACCATTTCGAGGCGCAGGGGGCTCGCGACGCCATGGTCGCGGCGAGCGGCGCCGTCAAGACCGCGGCTGTCTCCCTCTTCAAGATCGCCAACGACATCCGCTTCATGGCCTCGGGCCCCAACGCGGGGCTGGGGGAGATCTTCCTCCCGGAGCTTCAGCCCGGCTCCTCCATCATGCCGGGGAAAGTGAATCCCGTGATGTGCGAGGTTGCCACACAGGTCGCCGCCCAGGTGATTGGGAATGACGCCGCGGTCACGGTCGGCGGCGCCACCGGAAATTTCGAGCTCAATGCCATGATCCCAGTCATGGTCAGGAATTTCCTAGAATCGGTGCATCTGCTCTCGAGCGCCTGCGAGCTTTTGGCGCTCCGCTGCGTCGATGGGATCCGCGCCAACGCCCAGCGCTGTCGGGATCTGGCTGAGTCGAGCGACATGATCGTGACAGGCCTCGCCCCCTACATCGGCTACGACAAGGCGGCTTCCCTCGCGAAAGAGGCCCGCAAGACCAGAAAGACCATCCGGCAACTCGTGACCGAGCGCAAGCTCCTGACGCCGGCCGTGATCGAAAAAGCCCTAGACCTGCGCCGCATGACCGAGCCGAGGATCGCCAAATCTTAAGGGGCCGTGCGGAAATAATTTCTGTGTTTGACAAAAGAACTCATGGGACATGAACGAATATCTCGGAGATCTTGCACGAAAGGTCTTTTCATCTAATTCCTTTCCGCACGGCCCCTTATATAGGATTCGCGCGAAAAAAGTGGAACGAAAAGACGACAGAATCAAAACGGCCTATTGCAATAGAATCGATCAATCATTTTCGCGCGAATCCTAAATGGACACGATCTCGCGAACCCTGCGTTTCACGAACTACCCGCAGTTCAAAGTTTTCCTCCTCGCTTGGATCGGCGCGCTCATCCTGATCCCGATCCTGATCCGGATCGCCTTCCGCGTCGGGGCGCTCGACATCCCCCGTGCCTACAAGAAGCACGGCCGGGTGGTCCCGTTCCTGGGGGGAGTTGGGGTTTTTCTCGCTTTTTCGCTCGCCGTCTTCTCGGCCGCCAGCATCGTGCCGCCCAAAATCTCGCTCGGGGCCTTCATCCTGGGGGAAGGGAAGCAGTTCCTGGCGATCCTCCTGGGGGCCCTCGTCATTATGGTGTTGGGCCTGCTGGACGACTTCAAGCCGGTGAGCGCCCTTGTGAAACTGTCCTTCATCATCCTGATGGCCTACCTCCTGTATGAAGCGAAGGTGTCGCTGGATACCTTCAAGTCAAACGGCATCAACCTGGCCCTCTCGATCCTCTGGATCACCTGGGTCACCAGCGCCACCAATTCACTCGACCATATCGACGGCGCCTGCGCTGGGACGGCGGCGGTCTCGTGCCTTTTCACGTTCCTCTTCGCCTGGGACCACGCCTTTCCCCAGGAATGGCTTTCCTATCTCACCGCTGCGTGCCTGGGGTCTCTTCTGGGATTCCTGCAGTACAATTTCGTCGCGCAACCGGCCCAGATCTTCCTGGGAAACAATGGAGCGCTCCTCGTGGGGTTCCTCCTCTCCTCGATGACGATTCTAGGAAACTGGTCGGCGGACTGGATTTCGTCCCTGACGATCCCCTGCCTGCTTCTGGGCGTTCCGCTCTACGACATTACGCTCGCCACGATCCTGCGCTACAAGAACGGCGTGGTCAACACCCTGCGCGAGGCGATCGTCTACAACGGGAACGATCACCTCTCCCACCGCCTCGTGGCTCTCGGCTATACCCGGCGTGAGGCGGTCCTGTTCTTGTGCATGATCCAGAGCGTCTTGGGATTAGCGGCTTACGCGAGCAAGTGGATCCCGGTGCCAGGGTATTGGGGGGTCCTCTCCCTCGTGGCCCTGGGGCTGACCTGTCTCGGGGTGCGCCTCAACCGGGCCCCGGTCTACGCCCCAGCGGTTTCGCCCCAGGCCGCTCCTCCGGCAGCGCCGCAGGAGCATCCCCCCGCCGCACAGGAAAAAACCCTTTTCGATTTTTGATTTTTGACAAGATCATGCCTTCCCTTACAATACTTAGAGAAAGGTTTCTGAAAGGGGCTCTATGATGAAACAAGCGATGAAGCGTCAAGCCGGTCAGGGGATGACCGAATACATCCTCATCGTGGCGTTGGTGGCGATCCTGACCATCACGGTGGTCACCGTCTTCGGCAAGCAGTTGAGATCGATGTTCGGGTATGCGACCAGTCAACTGTCAGGGGATTCCGATGCCAAGATGGAGGATCACTCGTCCAAAGATGACAACGCCATCGACACGGGCCTCGAAGACATGAAATAGACGTCCTCCGAAAAATCCACAAGAGGGGCCGGGGCGAAAATCCCGGCCCTTCTTTTTTCTAGCGATCCGATGCCTGCCCAGCCTTGGCAAGTGCCTGGACCAGGGCTGGGACCGTCGAGACTGCCGGCCGGACCTTCACCGCGAACCCGAGCCTGCGGGCGGCGCGCGCCGTGACAGGCCCGATGCAGGCCGCCGCAAGCCCTTGGGGAGAAAATCCCGCCCCGCGCAGGGCGGCGGCGAGGTTCCCGGCCGTTGAAGGGCTGGTCAGGACGACCCAATCGGGCCGGCGCCTGGCCAGGACGCGGGCCGCTGTTTTGGCCAATCCAGAGGGGCGCACCGTCTTGTAGGCGCTGACCCGTTCGACGTCAGCCCCGGCGGCCGCAAGGCCCCGGGCGAGATCCTCCGACGCGAGATCCGGCTGAAGGAGCAGGACGCGCTGGCCCCGCGACTTCAAGACCTTCCGTTTCCAGGCCGCGAGCATCGCCGCGCTGGTGAAGTGCGCCGGCACGAGATCGGCCGCGAGCCCCGCGCGGCGCAGGGTCTCGGCGGTGGCGGCGCCGACGGCGGCCAGGCGCGGCTGCACAGCGGGATCCATGCGGCGCACGGCGTCGAGGATCCTCCGCGCCGAACGGACGCCGTTGGCGCTCGTCAAAAAGATCCAGTCGTACGTTCCAGCCGCTGTCCGGCGCGCCGCGCGCGCCAGACCCGGCCTGTCGCCAGGGCGTATCTCGATGGCCTGAAGCGCCAAGACGCGCGCCCCGAGCCCCCTCAAGAGCCGCATCAATTCCCCCGCTTGGGCTGGTGCGCGCGCCACCACGACGTGGCGCCCCGCCAAGGGTTTCTGTGAAGACCTCGAACGCATGAGGGGCGTATCATACTCTCCGATGTCCATCCCACGCGCCCGCTCGGCGAAGCCTGCCTCAAGCCCGAGGCGGATCCTCGAAGAGCAAAACCTCGCGCCGCTCAAGAAATACGGCCAGAACTTTCTCGTGGACGGCAACATGCGGGAGTTTCTCCTGCGCTCAGCCGACCTGACGCCGGACACGCTGGTCTTGGAAATCGGCGCAGGGCTGGGGATCTTTACGGCCGAGATCGCCCGCCTCGTCGGATTCGTCGTCGCGGTCGAGATCGACCCGAGGCTCGCGTCCTTGGCGCGCGAGGAGCTGTCGATCCACTCCAACGCGACTCTGGTCGAGGGGGACGCTCTGGGCCCCGATCATGAAACCCTCGCCCCGGCAGTGCGATCCGTTCTCGAGGAGAAACTCGCGGCCGGATACCGGCCGATCCGCGTCCTCTCGAACCTCCCATACAACGGCGCCGCGACGATGATCGTCGCCCTTCTCGAATCCGGCCTTTCGATCGATCGGATGGTCGTCACGATCCAAAAGGAGGTCGCCGAGCGGATCGCCGCCAAGCCTGGCGACCGGGAAAACAGCGCCCTCACACTCCTCGTCCAATCCCTGGCCGACGTCCGGATCCTGCGGCGCGTCCCCCCCGCCGTCTTCTGGCCGCGGCCGAAGGTGGAATCCTCGATATTGGAAATCGTCACGCGACAACCTCCGCTCGTGGACATGGCACATCAACAAACTTTCAAGGAATTGCTGCGGATATTGTTCCGACATCCCCGCAAAACCCTGCTCGGCTCCTCAGGAGGAGCGCCCGGCCTGGCAAAGGACGAAGCCCGCGAGGTTTTTCGGGCTTCCGGCGTTTCGCCCTTGCGCCGGCCGCACACGCTCACGGCCAGGGAGGCGACCTCCATCCTGATGGCGAAACGTCGCCTCGGAGATCTTTCTTGACGCCTCCTCGAGGAAAGCCGCCTACAGTTTCCGAGGCCTGGAAACAGACCTTTTTGAGCCGGATCGCCGTCTACGCCCTAGGACTGGGAGCCAGCATCCTTATCGCCAGATCGCTCGGGCCGGAGGGCCGCGGGCGCTATTTTTTTCCTGTTACCGTGGTTTCGATCGTGACGGTGTTCGGACACCTCAGTCTGGAACAGGCTGCCATCCACCTGTACGCGACGCGCGGCGCGACCCTCTCCCAACTCTGGTCGCACATGTCCGCCGCGGCTGCATGCCTTGGGGGATGCGCCATCGGCATTCTGCTGGCGTGGCGGGCGTTGGATCCCGGGCAGCTCTTCGCGGGCATCCCACTGACAGACATGGTGATCGCCGGCGCCGCGATCCCTTTTTCGATCCATCTCCTCTATGCAGGGAACATCCTCACGCTATCGCGCCGCCTCGCTCGATTGAATGCAGCCCAGATAATAGGAGCCCTCCTCCAGCTGATCCTGATCGTTTCCATGAGCTGCACAGACCGGCTGGATGTGCGGTCCGTCCTTCTCATCTGCACTTTTTCCATCGCAGCCACTTGGTTCCTGACTCTTCTTTCCCTTTCCCGGGAGCCTGGTTTTTCAAAACCGTCCGCAGGGCACATATGGAGGGAAATGCTGCTGTATGGCCTCTTCATCCACCCGGGCATCCTTCTAGCATTCCTTCACCTGAGAATAGACATTCTCTTTGTCAAACAGATGACCGATATGGCGCAGGTCGGTTTCTACTCCCTTGCTGTGACCCTGGCTGAGCTGATCTGGATTTCCACCGATTCGCTGGCGGCCGCCATCCTTCCCGTTCAAACCGATCCAGACGCCAACGCGGCCGGCGCCATGACGGCCCGATCTTGCCGGCTTAGCCTGTTTGCCGCGACGCTTTTGGCGGTGGGCCTGGGACTCGCGGGAGGACACCTCATTACGCTTTGCTTCGGTCCCGCCTTCGCCCCATCCATGCCCTGCCTGATGCTTCTCCTGCCAGGGATCGTGTCTTTCACCGTCCAACGGGCCTGCGGCAATTACCTTCACCGAACGGGGCGTCCTTTTCGAATCTCGGCGATCATCGCGGGGGAGGTGGCCCTCAACATCGCCCTCAACCTCGTCTTCATCCCACCCTGGGGGGCCAGGGGAGCGGCGCTGGCTTCGAGCATCTCCTATGCTACCGGAAGCATTCTTTTCCTGGCTTGGTTCCTGCGCGCATCGGGAACGCCGTGGCGGGAAGCGGTTTTCATGACGTCAGACGACCTTCGTCGGGTGACCCGGGCTCTCACTCCGTCACCACAAAGATGAGATCCTTCGCGGCCGGCGCCCACGGTTCCGATGCCGTCCCCCGGATCTGTCTCTGCGTGTCCCTTTTCAGGCCGGTGGTAGGAGGCGCCGAACGCCAAGCGGAAAGATTCGCGATTGCTCTCCAACGCAGAGGAATCCCCGTCTGCATCGTGACGCAGCGCCTGGCCGGACAGCCCGCGGAGGAGACGGTGGAAGGGATCCCTGTCTACCGGTCAATCCGCGCCGTCGAACGGGGAGCTCTTTACGGACTCACCTACATGACAACGCTGGGGTTCTTCCTGTGGAAAAATCGCCGCCGCTTCGACATCCTTCAAACCACGTACATCTACCTTGACGCGATCGTCGCGGGATTCCTACGGCCGTGGGCGGGATTCAAATTGGTCGTCCGTCCCGCCTGCTCCGGCGCCTATGGAGATCTGGCGCGTTTCGACAGAATGCGTTTCTGGCCTTGCGTCTCCTTCCTAGACACCTTCACACGCCGAGTCCTCCTGCGTCTTGTCCAGAGGGCAGACGCCTTGGTCTGCCTCACCCGCGGACTTGAAAAGGAATTGCTGGAGCGCGCCTTTCCTCCCTCCCGCCTTGTCTGCATCCCCAACGATGTGGACCCGCTCCGCTTCGCTTCCCCTTCCCCTTCGACCCGGGAGGCGTTCCGGACGGCCCTAGGAATCCCTTCCGCCCTCCCCCTCATCTTGTTCGTGGGGCGCCTTGTCCCACAGAAAGGGCCCGATGTGCTTTTGCACGCGTTCGCCGGGATGATCCAGGGAGGACCACCGGCCATCCTGCACCTCGTTGGAGATGGTCCCATGAGAGCGGAACTGGAGGCGCTCGCCAAAGATCTCGGCCTTCAGGAACGGGTTCTTTTCGTCGGAAATCAAGAACGCGTTCACGAACGGCTTCAGGCGGCTGATCTCTTCGTTCTCCCCTCTCGCTCGGAAGGGATGTCGAACGCCCTCTTGGAGGCGATGGCGACAGGTCTTCCCTGCGTCGCCACGCGCATCGACGGGAACCTCGATGCGATTGAAGATTCCGTGAACGGCCTTCTCGTGCCCCTTGAAGATCCGGAGGCTCTTGCCAAAGCGATGCAGACTCTGCTCCAAAACAAAGAAATGGCACGCCGGTTCGGCTCAGCTGCTCGTCTAACGGCGGAGAGCCGCTTTGCCTCCGACCGGATCCTCGCGCAATATCTGGAGACGTATCAGCGCTTGCTCAAAGAAAAATGATCCGGATGTCCCGTCTCATGCCACACTCGATTCGGCTGGCGCGGAAAAAGCGGAGAACGCGCCACCATCCCCGAGTGGCTTCCAACGACGTGATACGATCCGCTCAAACGCTCTTGGGAAGAGCTTCCTCATGAGAGTGATCGACTTCTTGCGCCGCCTCTCAATGTCTTCCGATCCCTACCATCAGGGGCGGCAGATCCAGGAGATCGCCGTGTTCTTAGCGTCGTTCCACCCCAACGCTGTCATCGTCGATATCGGCGCCGGCCCCGTGCGCCGCGGGGAGCGCGTCTTCGGGATCGATAAAACCGCGGGACCCGAGATCGACATCGTCGCCGACGCGGCTTTGCTCCCGTTCCGAGAAACGAGCGTTGACGGCATCCTCTCGACCGGAGCCCTGAAGCACATGCGGGGTCCCCGAAAGGCGATCGCAGAGATGCACCGTGTTCTGAAGCCGGGGGGACGCGCCTACGTGGCCGTTCCGTTTCTCCAAGGGTTCCGTGCCGAAACCGACTCCGAAGAAAGCTATAGGCGATGGACCCTCCGGGGCCTGGAGCTCGACCTCTCTTGCTTCCGAAGGACCGCCTCGGGGCCCGTCGCGGGGGCTGGATCAAGCCTCGCAAGGCAGCTTCGAGAAATGATCCCTCTGTTCTTCTTCAGTTGTCCATCCCTCGCCTATAGCGTGACTTATCGGATCGCCGGCTGGCTCACGTTCTGGCTGCGCGCCCTGGATCTCCTGTTTCTCTCACGGGATCTGGCACACAGGACCGCCTGCGGCGTCTCCTTTCACGGAACGAAAATGTGATCCGGATCGTTCACCTCATCGCGACGCTGGACCGGGGAGGCGCGGAAACCCAGCTTGTGCGCATTGCCACGGCTTTGAATCGATCCCGATTCGCCCCGACAGTCCTATGCCTGCGCCGCCCGGGGCCGTTGGAAGAGCCCCTGAAGGCATCTGGAATCGATTACCGCATAATCGGCCAGCATTACAAAGTCTCCCGCATGGCCTTCTTCCACCTCCGGAAAGAGCTCTGCGCCCTTCGCCCTCACATCCTCCACACCTGGCTTTTTACGTCGCATTTCTACGGACGGCTGGCGGGGATCGCGGCGCGGGTGCCCGTTCTCGTGATCGGCGAGCGGTGCGTCGACCTCTGGAAGACGCCGCTCCACTGGTGGCTCGATCGGCGGCTGGCGCGCCGGACCGACGCCATCGTCGCCAACGCCCAGACAACGCTCGATTTTCTACAGACAAAAGGGGTGACCGCCCCTGTGATGCGCGTGATTCCGAACGCTCTTGATCCAATGCTCTCTGCCGCGCCAGTGCGCGCGGTTGCACCGGAATGGGATTTTTTCGCCGCCGGACGCCTGCATGAACAGAAAGACTACCCCACGCTCCTTAGGGCGCTTGCTGAGGTCCGCAAGACCCGGCCCGGCGCGACCCTCGCAATCGCCGGCGACGGCCCCGAGCGCCGAGCGCTTGAATCGCTGGCCGGACGCTTAAGGGTCGCGAGCAACGTCACGTTCCTCGGCCTGCGCGAGGATGTCCCGGCCCTAATGACGCGGGCGCGCTGTTTCGTCATGTCGTCGCGCTACGAGGGATCCTCGAACAGCCTCCTCGAGGCGCTGGCCACCGGGACCCCTGTGGTGACCACCGACGCCGGGGGATCCGCCGAACTCATTCCCGAGGGATGCGGTAACATCGTCCCGGTGAAAAATCCCGCAAGACTCGCCGAGGGGATGCGCTGGACGCTGGAGCATCCTGAGGAGGCACGCGAGCGGGCGGGGCGCGCCTCGGGAACCGTCCGCGAGCGCCATGCCCTGGCCAGCGTTGTCCGCCAGCATGAGAACCTGTATGAAGAACTACTCCAAAGGAAAGGAATCCAAATCTAGGATGCTGGATGCTTCAACACAGGACTCAGGACTCAAGACTCAGGACTTCCTCTCATGTGCGGGATAGCCGGAGTCGTCTCCCACACCCCTCCCGCCCGCGAGCGGCTCCAGACGGCCTGCCGCCTTCTTCAACACCGCGGCCCCGACGACGAGGGGATTGAAACCCCCTCGCGGACGGCGCCGTTCGCGGGATTCGCCTTCCGGCGGCTCTCCATCATCGATCTCTCGCCCGCCGCGCATCAGCCGATGGCTGACGAAGCGAAACGCTTCTGGATCGTCTTCAACGGCGAGATCTACAACTTCCAGACCCTGCGCCAGGAACTCGAGAAAACGGGCGCGCGCTTCCGGTCCCGCTCCGACACCGAGGTGATCCTGGCCGCCTACGCCGCCTGGGGCGCCGACTGCGTCGACGGGCTCGACGGCATGTTCGCCTTCGCCCTCTGGGACGACGCGCAGAAAACCCTTTTCGCCGCGCGCGACCGCTTTGGCAAAAAACCTTTCTGGTACGCACCGACTCCCGATGGAGGTCTCGCGTTCGCCTCCGAACTCCGCGCGCTTCTCGCGCTCTGGCCGGGACCGCGCGAGGTCTCGCCGGAAGCGCTGGCGTTGTACCTGACCTATCAATACGTCCCGCCGCCGCACTCAATCCTGAAAGGGATCCACAAACTCCCGCCGGCGACACGCCTGACCTGGAAACAGGGAAAACTCTCGACCGATGGCTACTGGACCCCCGCCCCCCTCAAAGACCCTGTCGATCCCCGCGAGGCCCCCGGGCGTCTGCGCCGCCTCCTGGAGCAGTCGGTCGCGGCGCGCCTCGTGGCGGACGTCCCGGTGGGGGCTTTCCTCTCGGGCGGGATCGACTCCACCCTGGCGGTAGGCCTAGCCAGCCGCCTGGCTGGCCGCAAGATCTCGACCTTCTCGATCAGCTTCGACGAAAAGACCCACGACGAAACCCCCTTCGCCGAGATGGCCGCCCAGGCATTCGGGACCGATCACCACGCTTTCCGCGTGCGCCCCGACGCACTCTCGCTCCTGCCTGAGCTGGTCGACCACTACGGGGAGCCATTCGCCGACTCTTCGGCGATCCCGACTTTTTATCTCGCCCGCGAAACCTCCCGCTTCGTCAAGGTCGTCCTGACGGGAGACGGCGGGGACGAGCTTTTCATGGGATACCCCCGCTACAAGGCGGCCGAGGCGGCGGCGCGCTTTGACCGCTGGCCGGGCCTCTTGCGCGGGGCCCTGGCGAACCCTCTTCTGGTGCGGACCCTCGCCTCAGCCCCGGAGGGGAGCCTTCCCCATCGGGCCTTCCGATTCCTGTCGGCCGCGAGCCGCCCGCCCCGCTCGCGCTACCTCGGATGGGTCGGCGTCTTCCATCCGGCAGAGCTTGACGGGCTTCTGTCGGGCGATCTGGCCCGGCGCGCCGGCCGCCCCGGCGATTTCCTCGAAGCGGCCTATGACGCAGCTCCCCCTCTGCCCGACTTCCTGGCCCAGACCGCCTACGTGGATCTGGTGACCTACCTGCCGCACGATCTCCTGGTGAAAGTAGACGTCGCCACGATGGCGCACGGCCTGGAGGCGCGCTGCCCGTTTCTGGATCCGGAGCTGGCGCGATTCGCGCTGTCCCTCCCCACCGCGCTCAAGATTCCGGGAACCGGCGGCAAGCGGATCTTCAAGGAGGCATTCCGAGATCTCCTGCCCGAGCCGATCCGAACGCGCACCAAGATGGGGTTCGGCGTCCCGATCGCGGCCTGGTTTCGCGGAGAGCTCTCGGGACTCCTGCGCGAGACACTGTCGGCGCGGCGCATCGGCCAGCGCGGATGGTTTGCCCCGCGGGCCGTCGAAAAGCTCGTCCAAGAGCACTTAAGCGAAAGGGCGTCCCACGGCTACAAGCTGTGGGCGCTTCTCTTCCTCGAGGCCTGGGCCGATCGCCATCTTTCTCAGGTCTCTCCGGCGGCGTAGAATCGGCGCGTGACGGATCCCCAGCCGCGCAAACCCCTCTGGAAGAGCCTGTTCCAGCGGCTCTTTCTCGACCCGGTCGATCCCACGACGACGCTCCTTTGGGCGGGCATCTGCGGCTTGGCGGCGGGTTTGGTGGGGCTCGTTTATAACCTTCTCTTCAAAAGCTTTTCCGCCGTCGCCTCCTCGATCGCCGGCGACATCCCCGCCGGCATTTCCTTGAGCTCCCCCGAAGCGGACCTCTCCTGGCAGATGCGGCTCGTCCTGCCCGCCGCGGGAGCGGCACTGGCGGCTCTCCTGCTCCTCGGCTTTCGCAAGCAGACCTTGCGGGGGCCGGCCGACGTCTTGGAGGCCGTCGCCATCACCGACGGCAAGATCCCGATGCGCCCGAGCCTCCTCAAAGTGATCGCGTCGCTCTTCGCGATCACCAGCGGCGGGTCGATCGGGCGCGAGGGCCCCGTGGCCTTGCTCGGCGCCATGGTCGCCTCCAAGATCGGTCAATTCGGGAACTTCTCCCCAGCGCGCCTGCGGATCCTCACCGGATGCGGCGTGGCCGCCGGACTCTCCATGGCTTTCCACACGACGATCGGATCGGCGCTCTTTGTCATGGAGGTGGTCTTCGGAAATTTCGCGCCGGAGCTCTTCGGCCCCCTGGTCCTTTCGTCGGTCATGGCCACCCTCGTGGCACGCTTCTCCTTCGGCTCCGAACCGCTCTTCGCCGTGAAACAGTTCGATTTCTTCCCGTCGGAACTTCCCCTGTACATTTTCCTGGGAGTCTTCGCCGGAGCGGTGGCCCCCCTCTTCATGAAGACGCTCTGGCGGATCGACAAGATTTTCAAGAAGGCGGTCCCCCCGCTCTGGATCCGTCTTCCCCTGGCGGGCCTCCTGGTGGGAGCCATCGGCATCTGGTGTCCGCAAGTCTGGGGAAACGGATCCGACACGATCCGGGCGATCACAGATCAGACGTTCGGCTGGAAGATCCTCCTGGTACTTTTCCTCCTAAAACCGCTGGCGACCGCCTGCATGGTGGGCGGGGGGGCGCCCGGAGGCGTCTTTACGCCAACCCTGCTCCTCGGGGCCTGCTCCGGCGGAATCCTGGGTTCGGTCTTCGCTAAAATCTGGCCCTGGCCTCATGCCACCCCTGTGGAGTATGCCCTGGTGGGGATGGGGGCGGTCCTGGCGGGGACCACCCACGCGCCGCTGACGGCCATCTTCGTCCTCTTCGAGATGACGCTCGACTACGACGCGGTGCTCCCCCTCATGATCTCCGCGAGCGTCGCGAGCCTCATCTCCAAAACCCTGCACGCCGACTCGATCTACACGGAGCCCTTGAGCCGCCAGGGGATCCGCACGTCCAAGATCCCCGAGGCGCACCTTCTGAGCGCGACCCTCGTGCGCGACGTGATGCGCCCCTTGGACGAGCGCGAGGCGGTTCTCCCCACAGCCCATTTCGCCGACATCGCCGACTCCTTCATGAACTCCACCCACAAGCACCTCTATGTGGCTGACGCCGCGGGGCGTTTCGTGGGGGCGATCCGCCTGCACGATTTCAAGGCGATCTACCACGCCGGCGACGAAATGCGTTTCCTGATCGCCGAAGACCTCATCCAGCGGGATTTCGCCACGGCCTCCCCCGACGACAGACTCTCCCAGATCCTCGACCGCTTCCTGGCCCAGGACTGCGAACGCCTTCCCGTCATCGAGGGGGCGGCCGAGCGCAAGCTCATCGGGACCGTTTCGAAAAGCGACATTCTCAACCTCTACAACCGCGAGATCCTCCAGCGGCGCAGTTTCGTCGCCTCTTCCGTCGTGCCCATGGATCGCCGGGCCGATCCGCTCCTCGTGGAGTACCGCATCGAGACGGTGAGCGTCCCGCCGGGATGGATCGGAAAAACCTTGGCCGAGCTCGACCTGCCGGGAAGGTTCAGCGTCATGGTGCTGGCGACCGAGGAGGTTGCCGGAACCGCCCGCATCCAGCACACGCCGAAGCCCCAGGAACCCCTCGACGCGGATGCCATGCTCGTCGTCCTGGGAAATCCCGCCCAGATCCGCAAGGCCCTGGCGTCCTGATGCTTTCCTTGTCTGGTGCGCCGGCGGCCGTACAATCGCCGCCGGTGGCGTCCCCGCGCGTCGTCTGGATGGACGGAAAGATGGTCCCCTGGGCCAAGGCCACCGTCCATGTGATGTCGCATACCCTCCATTACGGGAGCGGCGTCTTCGAGGGGATCCGCTGCTACGAGACGCCTGCGGGGTCGGCTGTTTTCCGCCTGCGCGAGCATATCGCACGCCTTCAGCGCTCGGCCCGCTGCATGCTGATCGATCCTCCCTACACAGAGGCCCAGATCACGAAGGGGATCGCCGCGACAATCCGCGCCAACCACTTCGGCTCCTGCTACGTGCGCCCCCTGTATTACCGGGGGCTCGGCGCCTTTGGCGTGAACCCCCTGGCCAACAAGGTGCATCTGACGATCGCCGTCTGGGAATGGGGGGCCTATCTGGGCAAGGGAGGGCTTGACAAAGGGATCCGTTTGGCGACCTCACACTGGATGAAGAACGCCGTCAATGCCCTCCCGACGAAGGCCAAGGTCACCGGAAGCTACGCCAATTCGGTCCTGGCAAAGGCCGAGGCGGTCCTCGGAGGGTTCGAAGAGGCCCTGCTTCTGGATGCGCGGGGGTTCGTGGCCGAGGGATCCGGCGAAAATGTCTTCTACGCCAAGCGCGGCGTCCTCCATGCCGTCGACAACGCCGCCGCCCTCGAAGGGATCACGCGCGAAAGCGTCATCGCCCTGGCGCGCGAGTTGCGGATCGACGTTGCTCAAGGGCCGGCGACCGTAGACCAACTCTACAACGCCGACGAAGTGTTCCTCACCGGGACGGCAGCCGAGGTGACCCCTGTCCGTATGATCGACCGACGCACCATCGGCTCCGGGAAGCCCGGCGTCCTGACGCAGACCCTGCAGAGGGCCCTGGCCCGCGCCACGCGGGGCGGCGATCCGGCGCACAAGGACTGGTGCACGCCGGTGGCATCCCTATAAAACGCGCTGATCGTCACAAGTCATGGGACACGCGTCATGAATGTTTCCCGGCGCACAACTCATGACCCATGACTCACGTCTCATGACTTCTTCTTAGCGGGGGTGGCGGAACTGGCAGACGCGCGGGATTTAGGATCCCGTGGGGAAACCCGTGGGGGTTCAACTCCCCCCCCTCGCACTGTTTTCGCGCTAAGGCGCGAAAACAGGAAACACCAAAATCCAAAACGGCAAACACCAAACGAACGAGTAAACACCTGTGTTAGAATCAGGAAAATCCCAATGTCCATGCCAACTCCGACACAATCGGGCGTCGTCACTCCACCCAAAAGGACGCCGCTTCGTCTTATTTCCAAAGAAGAACAACGGGATCTCGAAAATCGGGGAACCCTGACGCTGCACGGCTGCGGCCTGGTCCGCCAGGGACAGGCCTACCTTTTTCTCGCCCGTTCAGGCGGCGGGAAATCGACGCTGGCGGGCCTCTCGGGCCGGCATGCCGATTGCCTTTCCGACGAACATCTGATCCTCGGGACGTCGGGCGCGTTGAGCCTGGGAGCTCCTCCGTGTTGTCCCGTCCTGAGATTCCCCCAAGGAGCCCCCTTGGCCGCCGGGTTCGTCCTGGAGAAGCACCCAGCCCTTAAAATCCGCCCCCTCGCAAGTGCCGCCTTCGCCGCGACCCTGATGCGGGAACTCTATCCATCCACCTGGGAGGAAAATCATGCGCGGAGGCTCCTCTTGAGCGCCGTCGGTGCGGCCTCGCGCCTTCCGACCTATGTTCTCGGATTCTCCCTGTCGACGCCGCCGGAGGATCTATGGAACGCCATCGACCGCCTGCCGACGATTTGATCCGGCGACTTGCCTCGTGCGGACTCCGGGGGATCGCCGGGTCCTTGGGTATCCGGACGGCTCCCACCGAGTGGAGTTTTTTCGAACGCGAGCGGATCACGAGACGCGCGCAGGGGGAAGGGATCTGGCCTCTGATCCTCACGGCCCCAGAGGCGGCTCCTCTTCTCCATGCGGCGCCGACCCCCGCGATCGAGACCCAACGCGCCCGGACGCTCTCTGCCCTGGCCGACGCGCGGAGCATCGCCGAACATCTATCTAGGGCCCGGATCCCCTGCCGATTCATCTACGGAACGGCGCTCGTCAGGCTCTATTCGGACCCGGGCCTGCGTCCCCTGCAGGACATCGACCTCTGGGTGACGCCACGCCGCCGGGAAGAGGCCCACGCCATCCTGACCGGGATGGGATTCGTCCAGGCGGCGCACGGCGACATCATCCTGCGCCGCTCGGTTCCCACCCCTTCCAACGTCGATCTCCTCGCGGAAGTCCCACCGCTGGCAGATCCCCTTGTCGAGGAACGCGGGCGCGCGCTTCCCTCTTGGGGGATCCCCATACTCCCCCCCGAGGCGGAGCTCACGGCCCTCCTCTGGCGGACTCTCCTGCACAAAGGCCGCCTGCGCTGGATGTGGCTTTCAGACCTGGCGCTTCTTCTGCATCAGGAAGGGGATCGGCTGAACTGGGACGATTTTCACGCGCGTGTGCACCGCGCGCGCCTCGAGCTTCCCGCCGCCTATGCGGCATCGTGTCTGGCGCCGCTTGTCGGCCGCGCCGATGCCGGACGGCTTGTCGGGCCCGGGCCGCGCCGGCGCCCCCGCTTCTGGGAGGGACGGATCGCCGCCCTGTGGGATCGCGGGGGATTCCGCGGGGCGGGACATTTCGTCGAAGCCTATTGGAAGGGGGGCTCCCCCTCGGCGCGCGCCGTGCGGATCCTGCGGCTTCTCTGGCCGGACGCCCAGTTTTTGGCGCGCCGCTATGGTCTCTCCCCTGCTTCGCGATCCAGCCTCGCGGCGCGGCGTATCCTGCGCCCTCTGGCCCTAGCGAAACAGTTGATCCGATCCCTGCCGCGGTGGTTTCGCGATCCACGGCCGGCGGCTTCCTTGACCTTCCATGCCGAACCGCCTAGAATCCCCTGAACCTTAAATCCCAAGGAGGAAACATGGACGACGCGCCCAAGAAAAAGAAGAAGCCCTATCTCTCCCCGGACATCCAGAGCGGCGACATGAATTTCGCCCGCGCCACGCACTGCGCGCAGTGCGACGAGACGGCCACCGGAACCAGCTTCACCGAGGATCACCCGACCTGCGACGCCCTCCCCTCGAACGCCAGCTAGGCTCCTGATGCCTCTCGTCAAAACCGCCGCCAGAAAACCTGTCATCTTCGCCGCGACATTCGAGATCACCAAGCGTTGCAACCTGGCCTGCCTCCACTGCTACCGTGTCGAGGAGCCCGACCGCCAAGAGTTCTCGACCCAGGAGGCGAAGGACGTCCTGGACCAATTGCGTTCGCTCGGGACCTTCAGCGTCTACTTCACGGGCGGGGAGGCCTTCAGCCGCGCGGATTTCCTCGAGATCGCCGAGCACGCCCGCCGCCGGGGGATGAATGTCACGGTTGCCTCGAACGCCCACTTCATCGACCCCGCCACGGCGCGGGAACTCAAGAAACTCGCCGTGATGTCGGTCGCCATCAGCTTCTACGGCGCGGCCGGCCCCACGCACGACCGGATGACAAAGCAAACGGGCTCCTGGGAGAAGACGATGGCGGGGGCGGACGCGCTCCTGGCGGCCGGCGTCATCACGATCTTCCGCATCGTCGTGACGCACTTCAACCATATGGAAGTCCCGGCGATGCTGGAAATCTGCCGGACCAAAGGGATCTACCACCGCCTTTTCCCCATCCTCACCACGCGCACCGACGGCACGCGCGACCCCTTGACATTGCAGGCAGACAATGAAAGCGTCCGGCGCATCACGCAAATTAACCTCGGCCAGACGAAGCTTCCAGATCTGACGGCGCCGCGCCCTTCCCCTTCTGAGCGCGGGATCCGTTGCGGCGTCGCCTGGAGCACGTGCACCGTCAACCCGTACGGGGATGTCCTCCCCTGCTTGACCATGGAGTTCCCGGCCGGAAATGTCCGCCAGGATTCGCTCGAGGCCATCTGGAACGACTCCCCCGTCTTCAAAACCTTGAGGTCGCTCACGGCCGCCGATTTCGGGAGCTGCTTCTCCTGCGACTACCGCTCCCGGTGCAACTCCTGCATCGGCAAGGCGTACATGGAAAACGGCACCATCTTCGAGCCGGGACGCTCAACCCAGTGCGAGAACACCCGGATGCGAAGCGCCCTGTACGAGGAGCTCCTCAAGAATGACGGCGTCTGTCCGGCGCATCCGCCGGAAGGAATGCTTTAGATTCTGTCCGGCAAAATCCGCTCGCGGCCCGATCAGCGGCTGTGGTTGGCGGCATCCGAAGACACTCGGGTGACAACAGCAACGGACGAAACCCGTGTCCCGAAGCATCTAATCAGTCTCCCGAATCCCCACATCCGACATTCTGAACAGATTCGTGATCGTCTGTTTCCGTTCGGAAACCGGGATTCGTCCTTGGCCGTTCGGGATTCGGGGTACGGGTTTCGCCCGTTTTCGGGTTTCGAAGCCCGTGGCCCGGAACCTCCCGCGGGGCTACGGGTGGCTCGCCGACCAGGCGAGACGAGCCGCCGGATCGATTCCGCTCAATATCGCTGAGGGGCTCGGCCGTCCCTCGCGAGCCGAGCGGAGGCGTTTCTTTGAGATCGCCATTGGGTCAGCCCACGAACTCGAGGCTTGCCTCGAAGTCGGCCATCGTCTCGGCATTCTTCCCGAGGCTCGGTTTCGGGTTCTCTGGGACGTGTGCGACCATGTCACACGGATGCTTGGCAAGCTCATCGCCGGCGGATGAGCGACGAGAAGACGACTGCAAGGCGCGGTCCCAAGCCCGCCTCCGGCCAATCCATAGAAGAGGGGCCGCCGAGGCGGCCCCTTCCATATGGCTTTGCCGCATGGGCGTAGGCGGATGAGGCCGGTCGCGGTGCGGTCCAGCATCGAAGGGGATATTCCTCATTAGCTCCACCGCGACCGTCGCCGAACTCGAATGAGGCAGGATTGGGAAGACATCTCCATGCCGAATATCCTTGGCCCGCCTTCGCACGTTGGTACTCCGGCGGGTCCGCCGTCGCGCGAAGCGCATAGGCGGAAAAACGCGACCGCCGAAAGGGCCGCGTCAAGAGCGGCCGCCTGAATGATCACACTTCCGCCAGAATCTCGTCGTCGGTCTTTGAAAGATCGAGAAGGTCGCCGTTTTCAAGGCGCACGGCCGGCTTCTGGACCGCCTCGGCGTTGGCGTGGGAGACGACCCCTTCCCGACCGGAGCGAAGCCGCACGCGGCTTCCGACCGGGAAAAGTCCGAAGACGTGGACAAAGTCGCGCAGGAGATGCTTTGGAAAAAGCCCGCGGTGGCCAGCCAAAAGGACCTGCTGGACCGCCTTGCGCGGGGAAATCGTCTGACGCCAGGGGCGCGATTCCCCCAAGGCCGTGTACATGTCCATAATCCCCACCCAGAGCGCCAGCGGATCGATCGCGCTCCCCCGGGCGCAAGCCGGATAGCCGCTTCCGTTGAAGCGCTCGTGGTGCTGTTCCACGAGACGCGCCATCCGCGGCTCCATCCCCGCCGCCAAGAGCCCCTCGCGGGCGTCCAACACGTGGCGCTGGACCTTTAGGCGCTCCTCGACGGTGAACGGCCCGCGCTTCGCCAGAAGCGCCGGCGGAAGGGCCCGCAACCCGGCGTCTCCCAGAAGCGAGGACGCTCCCAGGAGGAGGATGTCCCTCTCAGGCAATCTCAAGCGGTCGGCCAAATAGACCGCATGGACGGCCGTGCGGATCGCGTGCGGGACGGGGGAAGGAAGAGCGCTGGAATCGGGGTTCCACGCCAGGGCCGACGCGGGATCAACCCGGACACGCCGCAGGAGCCCCACGGCGGCGCGCTCAACATCCCCCCGCAGACCGGCTGTCCCTGAACAGAAAGCGTCTATGAGCCCTGCCGTCTCGCGAGCCAGGGTTGTCAGGTCCTCGCGCGGGAGAGCCGTTTTTTCTTTTTTCTCACTTGTCCCACCGTTTTTCTCTTCGCTCTCTCTCTCCCTCCCTCCCTTTCTCCCTCTTCCCTCTCCCCCTTCACTCCCTCTCTCCTTCTCTCCTTCGCTTCCTCCTTCTCTTTTCTCTTCCAACCATCGCCGTGCCTCGCGCGGCGAAAACCCCTCGCGGTGGATGCGGCGCAACAGAGCCACCTGAAGATCGGGATCCGCCACCCCCAGCATCACCTCTGCATGCTCCGGCGTGATGAGGCCAACGATCAGGGCCTCCTGCACCAAAATGGGAAGGTCTAAAAGGCGCATCCGGCGGGACGCCTCCTCAGGCGAGAGCCCCACGCGCCGAGCGACCTCCTCCGAGGAGATGAGCGCGAAATCGGTCGCGAGCGACCTCAAAGCCCCGGCCTCCTCCACAGGTGAAAGATTCGCGCGGTGCATGTTCTCCAAAAGCCCGAGCCGCACGATCTGCTCCTCGGTGAGCGGCCGCACCAGGGCGGGAACGCTCGCCAATCCCAGTTTGCGGCAGGCCATGAGGCGCCGGTGCCCAGCCACGAGCTCGAATTTGCGCCCTCCCGCCATGGGGCGCACCAGGACCGGGACGAGGACCCCGTTTTCCTGGATCGAGCGCGCGAGCGCCGAAAGCTGCTCCGGATCGATCCGCCGGCGCGGCTGGTGTGGATTGGCAACGATCCTCTCGACCTTAAGGCGGTAGATCTTATCGGGATGCCAGCGGCGCGGCCAAAGCACCATCCGGAAAGTATAGTCGAAAAAAGCCGGGGCCCGGCGTTTTCCCGCCAGGCTCGGCAAAGCAACGCGCGCTCGGCGCTCAGACAGCCTATTGCCGATCCAGCCAGATCATTAGTTGCGGTACCGGTATCCTTTGTAGTACCGGTAGTAGTAGTAGTACGACTTGCTCTCAATCACTTCCTTGTTCAGGAAGGCGCCCAGGATGTTGGCCTCCACATTGGAGAGGAGGTGCTTGGCCCAGGTGACCTCATGCTGCTTCACCTCGAACGCCCCCACCACGAAGAGATTCGCGTCAACGAGGGGCGTCAGGGTGAGGACGTCGCCGACGTGGAAGATCGGCGGCGTGTCGATCAGCACGAAATCCGCCATGCTGCGCAGCTCCTCCACCAGATCCTTCATCCGTTGGGACTCAAGAAGCGTAATCGGGTCATGCGGCGTCGGACCGCTCGGCAAAACCCGGAGGTTTTCGACCGATGTGGACTTCAGGTAGGCTTCCGGCCCCGGCAGAGGGGGCGGCTCGTCGGCGATCTCGCTCAACTGCTCGGCAGCTTGGGAGCGCCCCTCCAGGATCGTCGAAAGCCCCGTGCTGTTGTCGGTGCCCAGCATGTCGTGGAGCTGGGGCCGGCGCAGGTCGCCGTCGACCAGAATCACACGCAGTCCCTTGCGCGCCAGGGCCACGCCCAGGTTGACGGTGATCGTGGTCTTCCCCTCCTCCGCGACGGTGCTCGAGACGACGAACACCTTGATCCCCAGGTCCTTAGCGGCCGAGGTGATGACGGTCGACACCGTATTGAAAATCTCGGCGAACGCGTCGCGCGGTGGGAGATCCGTGAGACAGACCTTCTCCCCGCGGGCGCGCTTCTCCACCTTCGCCAAGACCGGGATGTTGAGGTGCTTGCGGACATCCTCCTCCGTCCGGATGCGGGTGTCGGCATACTCCACGAGGTAGGCGATGCAGACGCTCACCGCGACTGCCATGATGATCATGAACCCCATGGCGTGGCTGGACTGCTTGGCCACGGGAACTGCCGTCGTGGCGGGCTTCAGCAGAGAGATGTTCCCGGTGAGCGGGTTCAGGATAGCATCCTTGTCGTCCCTCTTGAGCAGGCTCTTGGCGAGTTCTACAGCATCCAGTTTTTGCCGGAGGCGGTCCATCTGCTCGCCCGCCTGGTTCAAACCTCGCATCAGGTCGTCGTGTTCGAACCGCCTGTCGCTCAAAGCGCGCAACTTCGCGTCGCTGTCCACCTTCTGCCGCTCGAGCTCACCGATCTCATCCGAGAGAAGCCGCAGGGCGTCGTGAATCCCGTTCAAACGCTCAATGCTCTTCTCCTGAAGGCGGGATTCCTCGCGGCGGACCTCCTCTTCCAGGGCCTCCTGGACCCGCTCGATCTGCACCTGGAGGCGTTTGACGTCGGGGTGAACCTCCTTGAGATCTAGGAGCAGGACCGTCTTCTGTTGCTCTAGCCCAGAGAGCGCCGTGCGCATCTCGTTGATGCGAGGGGTGTCCTGCATGAACGATCCCCCCAGAAGGGTCATCGAAAGGGGGTTTTGCAGTTCATGTTCAAGCTTCAATTTCTCGGCCTGCTTGGCGCGGATCGCGCTCTCGTTCCCTTTGATCTCATTACGCAGATCGGCGATATCAGCCTCGAGCTCCTTGATGTTATTCGCCCTCAGGAACTTTTCGAGTTTGTCCTTGTACTCTTGGATCCGATCCTTGGCGATCCCGATGTGTTTCGTGATCGCGGCGGCCTCCCCCTCGCGGTTGGAAAGGGTGTCAGCGTTATCCCGATCCATGGCGCCTTGGCCGATGGCATTGGCGAGCATCTCGGCCTCGACCGCGCCGTCATAGGTGACGGTAAGCCACACAATTTTTTTGCGCTCCTGCACCTCTTTTAGAGGCTGGGGGATGATTGAGGCAAAAACGCTGGGTTCCTCCTCTGGGTCGGGGCTCCCGTCCAGAGCCTCCAGAGCTTTGGCGCGCACCTTCGGGTCAGGGATCTCCCGGATATCGGCAATGGTGTAGTAATTCTGGCCGCCGATCGATCTCGGCTTGACGCCGTGGCGCTTGGCGATCTCTGCCACGATATTCTGAAACGGATAGTAGAAGCGGGCCCCCTTGGTTTTCGCAGGTTTGTCCTTGTCGGAGGCCGCGAGAAGAGGGCGCTCGATCTTCTCGATCTCCTGGATCAGGCGCCGGGCCGCCGGCCGTGCAAGATATTCCTGATCCAGACGCTCGACCTTCATTTCAAAATTTCCCGCCACAGGAGGAACGATCGAGGAGGTCTCCCGGAAAATCCGCTCATCCCATTGGGGCGTCAGGATCCCCAATTGACAGGTTGAACGGTACATCTGCTTCTCGACGACGACAGAATAGGAGAAAAACACCACCATCATCAGGGCAAAGATGGAGGCGCTCCAGATCCACTGCCTTCGGATGATGCGCCAGTAGTCGCGGAAGTCCATGATTCGGAACCCCTTTTATTATGATCGGGATTTCCTTCTAAACGCTAAAGAAAAATCACGATCAACCCCAAGGGGGGATGATGCCGATGTGAGGAAAAAGGTTGCCTAAAGTCCCTTGACAACAGGGATCCGCGGGGTACGGTTACTTCGAATGTTTCACTTAATTCATAATATAACCCACAGGAGGATCCGATGAGTTACGAATTCTTGACGACCAACGAAGCGGCTCGGCTTTTGGGGGTCTCGCGCCCCCTTGTGATCCAATGGATCGACTCCGGACAGCTCAAAGGATTCCGGATCCCCGGCTCCACAAGCCGGAGGATCCCCCGTCAGGCCCTGGTCGATTTTGCGAAAACCCACGGCATCCCGCTTTCGATGGGGAACCGCCGCCGGAGCCTCCTCATCGTCGACGATGACAAAGCGTTTGCCGAAGGGCTCTCGCTGGCGATCCGGCGCGCCGACTCCTCCTGGGAGATCTCATACGCCACCAGCGGCTTCGAGGCGGGAAAACTGATCGCTCAGACGCGTCCGAGCGTGGTCCTCCTGGACATCCGCCTCATGGACGTCGACGGCCGAAAGATCTGCGCAATGCTGCGACTGGATCCGCTCTTGAGCGGCGTCCGGATCCTGGCTATGTCGGGATACCTTTCAGAAGCCGAGGAGAAGAGGCTCCGCCAGCAGGGGTTCGACGACTATCTCAGAAAACCGTTCAAGGCACAGGCCTTGCTCGCCAAACTCGAGGCGCCGGCGGAAACAGCAAAAACCGGGGAACACTCCTAAAACCATCCCCATGTCGACGACACCTCATCGCCTCAAGGCCGCCCTCCTTCCGCTCCTCTTGGCCCTCTGGGCCGTCGGGTCGGCCGAGAAGGCGCGCGCCAACGACTGGTGGCAGGCCCGCTACGACGGCGCAAAGACGGGCGCCTCCCCCGAAATCCTCCCCGCGCCTTTGTCCCTCCTCTGGATCAAAACGCTCACCCCCCCCGGATACACGGGACGTGTTCATCCCAGCCCTGTCACCCGGGACGGCCGGGTCTTCTGCCCCGGCGGGGACACCCTCTATTGCCTCGATGCAGCGACCGGCGCCGAGTTGTGGCACTACCAGTTCCCCTATCTGATGGCCTCGACTCCGGCCGTCGCCAACGGCGTGGTTTATGCCACAGACCTCAACGGAAATGCGGTCAAGCTCTCTGCGAAAAAGGGGCCTTTGAACGGCCAGCCGCTGGCCAGCGCCGGCATCGGGAGCAGACTCTTTTCTTCGCCGCTCGTTACACAAGCCAACCGCCTGGCCTGGGGATGCGGAATATCCAAACAGATCCGCATCTACGATCTGGCGCGGCCGGAGAGGCTCCTGGGCACTCTCGGCACCGGACAAACCTGCTACGGATCGGCTGCTGGCGCCCAGGGACGCGTGGTGGTCGGCGCCAATGACTCCTCCTTCTACTGTTTGGACGAGGAAACAGGATCTCTCCGGTGGAAATTCACCATCCCCGGAGGCGAGGTGGACCTGACGACCCCCGCCATCGCCGGAAATGCCGCTATCCTGACCACGAGCTTCGATTCGACCATCCGCTCGCTGGACCTGGCGACGGGACAGACGAACTGGTCCGTCAAACCGGATAATTTGCAATGCAAGACCGGCTCCCCTGCAGTGGCCGGGGACCGCGTCTTCGCCTACCGCGGCCTGGGGACCACTCTCACAAACAAACTCTTCTGCCTGGACCGCGTCAGCGGAAACACGCTCTGGATCGCCAATCTCGGAGTCTCGGATCTGCCGATTCCGGGGTTCGTGGGGTCCCCTTCTGTGGCCGCCGACAGACTGTTCGTCTGCGTCGACAGAAAAATGACTGTCTTCTCGACGACATCTTCCACACCGCTTGAAAGCCATCCGTTGGGAGAGGCCTGCGTGTCTTCTCCCACCCCCTCGAATGGCCGGGTTCACGTCCATGTCACCGGCGTCCTCTATACCTTCCAGGGCGCCAATGTCGCCCCCGACGCTCCCGTCACGGGGTTCGCGCCGACGGCCGGATCGGTCGTGCTGGGCGGCTCAGTCGCCCTGAACTGGACCCCCGCTCTCGATGTCGACGATTCCCCGTCGTCTCTGCGCTACATCGTGCGGGGGGACGACGACGGCGAGGTCGACGAGGATTACGACTGGGAGCTGACGACCCCCTACGGACAGACGACCGCGATCGTTTCCGGGTCGAACCTGACGGCCAACACGAGCGTCGTCTGGCGCGTCCGAGCGGAGGATGACAACGGCGCGCTGTCGACCTGGTCCCTGGTCCAGTCGTTCCTGTACGCCCCGGCTCCAGGAGACCCCGTTGACGCTCCCCGGGCCCTGACGGCGACGCCGTTCGATCAGGCGGTGTTTCTTGCATGGTCCCCTCCTGCCTTGGGAACCCCCGCTTACTATGCGGTGTCAATGGCCAGGGACGGAGACGACGGATTCGACATCCCCTACTGGATTGTCGAGGGAGACACGCCATGGCTGGCGGTCCTGGGACTCCCCAACGGCATCCTCCATTCCTTCGCGGTGACGACAATCTTCGCAAACGGGGACGATTCCCCTGCCGCTTTCGTCCAAACCGTCCCGAATTCCAAAATCCAGATCACCTCCCCTTCAGGCCTGACGACTTCTTACGCCTCGATCCAGGCCGCTGCCCAAGCCGCCCAAACCGGCGACACGATCACGATGGAAGCCGGGACCTACGAGGAAGACCCCATTTCGCTCCCGGCCGGTGTGAGCCTCAAAGGAAAAAGCCCCTCCACGACGACGATCGTCGGGCGAAATAGCACTGCCCCTGTGATCACAGTCGCCGGAACTCCCGGCGGGGCTCCGGGGGGGCGCGCGGAAGATCAGCTCCCCTCCATCACGAACCTCCGCGTGGAAGGGGGCTCCACAGGCATCTCCATCGAAGAGAATGCCGAGATCCTCATCACCAATGTCATTCTGACGAAGAACGACGTGGGGATGACCGCAGGGGAAGGGTGTTACGCGGTGATCAAGAACAACACCTTCGTCAGCAACACAAGCGACGGGCTCCAGATCCCCGGGGATGAAAAGAGCCGTCTGGATCTGCGCAACAACATCTTTAGCAAAAATCCCGGCGCCGCGGTCCGGATGGTGAACGCTGAACAAAACGGCAAGAGCAATGAAAAAAACAAGGCCACCACCTACTGCTGCTTCCACGCCAACGGCGCGACGCACGCCGACGGGGCCACCGGCGGGGTGGGAGACATGACCCTGATCGGCGACCTGTTTGCCGACTCTTCCTACCATGAAATGCGTGGGTCCCTGGCTGTCGACGGCGGAAAACCTGGGGACGCCTATGACAATGAGCCGGCCGTCAACGGCGGCCGCGTCAACGCCGGCGCCTATGGAAACACCTCGGAGGCGACCACCTCCTTCACCTGGAGCGGGGAAATCGCCTCCCCCTCCTCGGAGGAGGGGGCCGCCGGAGGG